>NZ_JBNDHT010000106.1:0-24852 GCF_056755115.1 Rhizobium sp. SVR5-2C
GGGCGTAAAGCGCCTGCTATCATCGGGATAGCGCTGATAGTAGGCCGGGCCGTGGCTGCCGAGCTGGTGAAGAACGAGCACGCTGTCGCCCTTCACACTGGCGAGCCAGTCATCGAGCTTGTCGAGCAGGATGGTGTCCAGGCATTCGCCGTCCTTGCAGAACCGCGGATCGCGCGTACTCGGCAGATACTGGTATTTGATGCGGTCGGCGACACCGTAAGTCCCGGTGTCGTTGTCCCACCATTCGACGTCGATCTTGGCGTGGCCGAGCACATCCGTCAGGTTATCGGTCGCCAGGCCCTTTCGGTGGCTGTACTGCGTCCGCGGATAGACGGAAAACATGCAGGGGATGGAAACGGCGGTCTCCGTGCCGCAGCTCGTGACATCGGGGAAGAACGTGACGTTGCGCGCTTTCATTTCCGGGTTGGTATCGCGGCCGTAACCACCGAGCGAGAACTCCTGTTCTCTTGCCGTTTCGCCTGCGACGATGATCAGCACGCGCGGTTTGCCGGGCGCGGCCGCCGGTATCTGGCGCGCATCCGTGCCGATCGGCTGGCGCACGAGATTGAGATTGTCTCCATAGGTGGCGGCAAAATAGATGGCGCTGCCGATCGGGAAATGCGGATTGATCGTCATCATCAGGTCACGATGGATGCGCCCGACGGCGGCGTAGGTGGAGTAAAAGCCCATGCCGGCCACCGCGACGATGCCGAGGCAAGGCAGCACCACCGCCGTATTACGCAGAAACTTGCTCCAAAAGGGCCGGTGGACGACACGCACGCCGGCAATCGCCACGGAAGGTAGAACGCCCGCGAGCAGCATGTGGAGAATGAACTTCGCGGTGATCAGATGCTGTGCTTCCGATTGCGTCGTGACAGCGGCGTTGCGAAGCATTTCGCGGTCGATGATGACGCCGAAGCGGTCGGTGAACCAGGCCGCGGCGACTGCGGCAAGCACAAGGAAGATCAGCGCCGGCTTGATGAGGTATTTCATGGAGACGCTCACGGCGATCGCGATCGTCAGCGCGATCATGCCCACCACGAAGCCGGCGAAGGCCAGCCGATGGCTGTCGAAATAGACGAATGCCCGGCTCCAGAACGTGTAATTGGCGACGATGAGGATATAGAGCGATACGATGACTGCGAGCGTGATGCTGCCGATTTCAGGGCGCACCCACGCCTTCTGCTTTTCCCTTGCCATGCCGATTGGTTTGCTCCGTGTGCACCAGCGCAGAGCGGCTGGCACCGCGTTTCCGCCTGACTCAAAACCGCGCAACTATGGGGAGGCTTCCTGACACTATCCTGAACGGCAAAGCAGCGTCGAAGGATGGGGCAAACGCGTTTTTGATATTGCGGCGCCGGTATGAAGCGTGTATTGGCCCCTCTCACGGAGTGTAGCGCAGTCTGGTAGCGCATCTGGTTTGGGACCAGAGGGTCGGGAGTTCGAATCTCTCCACTCCGACCATTTTTCCCGCTTGTAAGTGATTGAAATTCAAGAAAACCCTTGTGTTTCAAGCACCTTTGTCCGAACCACCCTTACAAAACTCGTTACAAAACGGGCATCGGACATGGCAAAAACAAAGAAGCGGAAGCTCCCCACTTATCTTCAATTTCTCGACGGGCGGTATTTTGTCCGCGTGCCGGTTAGACCGGAACTTCAGAATTATATCGGCCAAACGCAGTTGCGAGCGCCCCTTGGCCCCGATTTGCGCACGGCGAAGGAGAACCTTCATCATCACGTCGCACTGTTCAAAGAGCAGATCAGGAGGGCGGCTGATGCTTACGCGATCGAAACAGGCAAGCGAATCAACGTCAACACTGATCCGGTGGATCCCTCTAAACTGATGGTCCGTCACTACCGTGAGATAATCGCGTATGACGACTTCAACCGCGATTCCGATCACCGCTATGCGACCGTGGGCTACCTCGACGATCTGCGGGTAAAGAGGCTTCGAGAGGGAATTGCCGGTCGCCTTACTGACCAAGAGTATATCGCACTCGTCGGAGATACTCTGGAGAGGTTTTTCCAAACTGAAGCCGATGTGCCAGCTGATCTGGACTTCCGCAAACTCGCTCGAGACATCTGTATTGCCCAATATGAGGGTTACTCACGCATCGCAGAACGTGACGAGGGAGATTTTACGGGCAAACCTGAGCACCCCGTCCTTGTCCAGGCTATTGAACAGGAGAAAGTTGAACAGGAAGCGCAGGAGCAAATACGAGAGTTTGATAGCTGGACTTTCGACCGGGTAATCGAAGAGCATGAACGCAAAGGAGCGATTGGCCTAAGCCGCTCAAAGTCCGAAGCCACTCTTGAGAAATATCGGACGGCTCAATACGACTTCGAACATTTCCGCAGGGATAAGAAGGTTGCTACCGTAACGCTTGCCGATGGCAAGGCATGGCGGGACCATATGCTCAGTGAAGGAAAGCTGTCTCGTAAGACCGTCAAGGATAAAATTACGATCATCCGAACGTTGATCGGTTGGGCGAACGCACAATCTGAACTCGCGATGTTCCCTAATGGCGACCCGTGGAAAGCCTTAGAATTGCCGGTTGTAGAGAAGAAGGACAGTGCGGATCGGACCTACTCGTTGAGAGATGCTCGGCACTTTCTCGAATTTGCTCGCTCGGCTACCCGTGCGAGCTTTCGCTGGGTCCCGTGGATCATCGCTCACACGGGGGCGCGCGTGAACGAGATCACGCCTCTCGAAAAGCGTGATATATTTGAGATCGACGGTCATTGGTTCATCTATATCCGCGTAGGAGATGGGCGCACGACGAAAACCGGCAAGGCGCGCAAGGTGCCGGTGCATCGCGCTTTGATCAAGGAAGGCTTCATTGATTGGGTGAAGGCCCGGTCAGACGGCAGGCTTTTTCCGGGTGGAAAGAATGAGGATCAGCGTATTCGCGAATGGATACATGAGAAGGTTTTCCCGAACCGGGATGACATGCCACCACCAAACCACGGCTTTCGGCATCTGTTCGAAGATGCGCTTTTCGGAGGCGTCAGCCATAAGGCCGCGCTTTACATCACCGGCCGTTCCTCCGGTTCTTCTGCCGACGACTACGGCGGTAGCGACTTCAAGCTAATCGAAATCGCCGAGCAGATGGACAAGGTGCGCGACATGTTCGCCTCCGGGAAGTCAACAACCGGTGACGAGGCCGCGTAAGGACATAGTTCCTATTTATAGGATTATTTTCATTTTTGGGATTCACACCGTATTCTGAGCATGAGACAATAGTTCCCAGATTGATTTTTGGGAGCTTAAATGCCATTCGCCTCTGTATTCTCGAAAGCTGCAAGCGCGCTTGGCGTTCGCCAAGAACGCAAGGCATATTCCCTTTCTGATTCAGCAATCGGCGATGTCTTTGGCGTTATACCTACTGCGTCGGGCGTGTCCGTTACTGGCTATTCCGCGATGCACGTCCCGGCAGTTCTTCAGGCTGTCCGACTGATCTCCGAGACCATTGGCTCACTTCCTTGCAAGCTCTATCGCGAAGCCGATGGCAGCAAGGAAGCGGCCAAGGATCACACCGGCCATAAGATTACCCATAGCCGCGCGAACGACTGGACGAGCGCTGGACAGCTTCGCATCGATCTCACGATTGACGCCCTGCTTCAGGGCGTGGGCTACGCACAAGTCGTTCGGGCATCTGACGACCGCCCCCTTGAGCTTCACCGGTTGGACCCTTCCAAGGTGCAGCGGAGGTGCCAAGACGATGGCGAACCCTACTATCTCGTTTCCGTCGAACGTGGACAGGTCCGACTTTCTTATCGCGATGTTCTTTACATCCCTGCTTTCGCTGGCGTCTCGCCGATCAAGCTTGGGCGCGAGGCTATCGGCGTTGCAGCAGTCCTGGAGCGTCACGCGTCGCAGTTCTTCGGTTCCGGCGCTCGCCCAAGTGGCATTATCACCAATGAAAAGCTGCAGGGTGGCGAAGCTGGCACGCTGGCGATCAGCAATATTCTGAAGTCCTGGCGCAAGTGGCGAGCCAACGCCAACGGCGACCCGCTGATTATGGACGCCGGTTGGAAGTTCGAACAGCCGACGATGACAAGCACCGACGCTCAGTTCATCGAAAACCGCCTTGAGCAGATCAACGAAGTCGCCCGGATCTTCGGCGTTCCGCCCCACATGCTCTATCAGCTTGAGCGCGCGACTTGGAGCAACGCGGAACAGATGGCCGCGAGCTTCCTTCAGCTTTGCCTTCGCCCGTGGCTGGACAAATGGCAGGACGCCTATGCGACCGTGCTTCTCACCGATGAAGAGTGCGACACCCTCTATTTCGAATTCGTCATTGATGACCTTCAGCGTGCCGACGCGGCAGGCCGGGCCGAAATCTTCGGCAAGCTTGTCGCCATGCGCGCCATGACGCCGAACGAAGTCCGCGCCGCGATGAACCTCCCCGCCCTCCCCGGCGGCGACGAACTTGCAAACCCCTACACATCCACCACGACCGGCCCGGCAGATCGCCAGACGCCGAAGGAAAATGCATGACCGAACTCACCGCCTATTTTGGTGACGGCGACAAGAAGTTCGCCCTCACGTCCGAAATGATTCTCGAATTGGAGCGCAAGACCGGCGTTGGTATCGCCGCGCTCTATGCCCGCTTCATGCGGCAGGATTTCCATTTCGCCGATATGGTCGAAATCATCCGCACCGCCCTTATCGGCGGCGGGATTTCCCCGGCTGAAGCGCAGACCCTTGTCGATACCTACGCCAAGCCGCGCCCGATCATGGAAGTTTTCCCCCTCGCCTTCGACATTCTGGACGCCCGTTGGAGCGGCAAGCCGGAGGTCGAGGAAGACGACGACGATTTCGGCTCCCCCCAGGACGATCTACGACGGGCCGCAACGTCCGGCGATCTCACTGCAGCGATCAACGCAGCCTATGCGGATGTTGCCCAATGACCGAAGCAGAAAACCTCGAAATCAAGGCCGAAGTCTCGATTGACGACACCGGCACCGTGACCGGCATCGCATGGCCTTTCGGCTCGCCGGATAGCGTCGGCGACCTCATTGAGCCATCCGCATTCCGGTTCGCGTCCAAAGTGCCAATGATCTTGGAGCACGAACAGCGCGAAGTCGTCGGCATTTGGGACAGCATGGACGTGACCGACAAGGGCCTCGAAGTGAAGGGCAGCTTGTTTGTCGAAGGCATCGGCCCCGCCCGCACTGCACGACAGCGCGCCCGTTCCGGTGTCATGTCTGGCTTGTCTATCGGCTACCAGCTTCACGAATACAAGGCACGCCCGGAAGGCGGGCGTGTTTTGACCGATCTCACCATTACCGAAATTTCCCTTTGCCGTCGCCCGGTTCATCCCGGCGCGCACGTCACCGAAGTTAAGTCCATCATCAAAGGAAACAGCATGGAAAACGAACTGAAGAACGAACCGGAAACGAAAGTCGATCCGGTTGCATCCCCGGAAGAAGTAAAGGCTCTGAAAGCCCGCATGGATAAGCTGGAGGCCAAGGCAAATCGCCCGCTCGCCGCAAACAACAATCACCCGGCAGCGGAAAACGACAACAGTGAGAAGAAGGCGTTTTCGCATTTCCTCCGCACAAACGAAATCGAGCGCAAGGCCCTAACCGTTGCCACCGACGCGCCCGGCTACGTTCTCGCCCCGGAAGAGACCAGCGGCGAATTCATCCGCAACCTTATCGAATTCTCGCCGGTTCGTGGTATCGCCGACGTTCGTTCGACCGGCTCGCATACGGTCATCCTGCCGAAGCGTCTGACCGTCACGAACGCGAAATGGAAGGGTGAAGCCGTTGCTTCCGAAGCATCCGAACCGACCTTCGAGCAGATGGAATTTTCCGTCAAGGAAATGACCACGCACGTCGATGTCGGCAACTGGCTGATCGAAGACGCCAGCCACGACGTTGAAGCAGAAATCCGCCTTGCCCTCGCCGAAGATTTCGGCGCGAAGGAAGGCCTCGCATTCGTCAACGGCAGCGCCGCAGTCGAGCCGAAGGGCTTCATGGCGGAAGCTGGAATCACCAACAGCTTGAACGGCCACGCGACAAACCTTTCCGCCGACGCCCTTATCACACTCATGTATTCCCTGCCGGGCGTTTACCGGAACCGGGGAACGTGGGCCATGAACGGCACGACCCTCGCCGCAGTTCGCAAACTGAAGGACGGCAACGGCAACTATCTGTGGCAGCCGTCGTATCAGGCGGGCCAGCCCGAAACGATCCTTGGCCGCCCTGTTGTCGAACTTCTCGACATGCCTGACATTGAAGAGGACGCCTTCCCGATCATCTTCGGCGACTTCAAGGCCGGTTATCGCATCTATGACCGTATCGAGCTTCAGGTTCGTCCGAACCCGTATTTGCTCGCGACCGAAGGCATGATCCGCTTCCACGCCCGCCGTCGTGTCGGTGCTGGCGTCGTTCGTAGCGATGTCTTCCGTAAGCTGAAGATGGCAACGGCCTAATCCATGATCTATCAGCGGCCCGCATATGAGGAGGTGACGATTGCGCATGGTGGAAACACCGTGACGCTTCGCCCTTCCTTGCGGGCTGCTGTTACCCTTGAAGCACGCTTTGGCTTTGCGACCATGTTCCGGGCGCTGGATGAAGGTAGCTTCACCATCATTTCTGAAATCATCCTTGCCGCTTCTGTCTCCCGGCAAGATGCAGCGGCTTTCCTTTCCTCCCAAGGTGGAAAGCCGCTTTCCTCTTTCATCTTGGCTATTCGCGTATCGCTCGCCGAACTTGTCGCCATGTTGCAGCCCGCGCCGCATCCGAAGGCCGCATCTAGCAGTGGCAAGCCGGTTGCTTGGCCCGAATTCTATGCTGACCTTTTTGAGAAGGCGACCGGCTGGCTTGGGTGGACGCCTGAAGCGACATGGAGCGCCACGCCGACCGAGATTGACCATGCTTACTCCGGGCACATCGCCAAGCTGAAGGCCATTCACGGAAGCGCTGAGCACGAGAAGGCCGCTCGCGATCCGCGTGAGGAACTCTCCGACGAAGAAGCCCGCAACGGGCTAGCCAAGCTGAAGGCAAATGCAAAGCGGGGGAAGCAATGAGCAAGCCACCGCGCCTTTGCAGTTGCGGTAACATCGTTCCGCATGGTGAGTTTTGCACTTGCCAGAGCAACGCCCGCCGCGAGCGCAACGCCCGACACGACGCGCGCCGTCCTTCTGCCCGCGACCGTGGCTATAACCACGAATGGCGCAAGGCCCGCACCGAATACCTGTCCTCGCATCCACATTGCCGGGAATGCAGCAAGCACGGCGTTACGCGCCTTGCATCCGTAGTTGACCACATCATTCCGCACCGTGGCGACCGTAGCCTCTTTTGGCACCGCGCCAACTGGCAGCCTCTTTGCGCACCTTGCCACAACTCAATCAAGCAGCGGCAGGAGCGCAGTCTATGAGATTAGAAATCGCCCGACACACTGACATACCTTTGTCTGCCGTCCTTACGGAAGTGGAAAAGGTGGTCGGTTGTAGCTTGGCAAGTGCGATACTCGCCCTGACCCCGAATGTAGCTGATCACTTTATCCCGGTTGAGACACACGGGGCAGATGAAGTGCATCGGCTGCCCTTCTGCCATGTCATCTTTAAGCTTGTAGACCATGTCGCCTTCGGGGGTCCGGGAGAGCTCGTATCTAGCCTTCTCTCTCTCGAAATCGTCTTGACGCAGCAGTTCCTGGCTGAGTGTCTTGAGGGAATCGCTAAGCTGAACATTCGTCATATTCGCCATTGTCAATTCCGTGGCGAGCGCGTTCAGGAGCTTCGAAGCCTCGCTACTATCCGGTGCTTTGCCCCCTTCGAAAAGTTTCTTGATGGCTCCGATAGTCGAAGCCGCCTTGCCGGTAAGCCCTACAGCGCTGGAAGCAAGCCCAAGTGCTTCGTTGATAGGCGTCAGGTCCATTCTGCTGTTCTCCACGCGTGTCTGCTTGAGTCGAGAGCCTACTTGTCTTCAATCATGACGCGCAAGGAGGGGCCGGGGGTAGTCTCCAATTTTGTGTCTTTCGAGGGGACCGGCGCGGGGAGCACCGCGCAAGAGACACCGAAAATAACTTTTTCAGAGAAGGCCTAAATTCAGCATGTCCGCAGTCAGTCTAGAACTCGCCAAGGCACACATGAAAATCGACGGAAGCGCCGAAGATGAGCTCGTTTCGCTCTATATCGATGGCGCGGAAGCGTGGATCTCGAACTACATCGGCAAGCCGCTCGCCGACCTGGCCCCGCTTCCGGCAGACGTGAAAATCGCAGTTTTGCGCCTCGTTTCCTTCTATTTCGAGTGCAGAAACATCGCGACTTTCGGCGTTTCAGCGCAGCTTGCGCCGCTCGGCGTCACGTCGATCCTCGATTCCTACCGTGAAAAGTGGTTCGGCGATGGCGAATAAGAGCAGCAACGGCCTAGCCGATACGATGGCAGCTTTCGACCGCCTCAGGCGCGCGCCACGTGAGGCCGTTCTTCCGGCCCTGCTGAAGTCTGCAAATGAGCTTGCCGACGCACAGAAGGCGCTGGCCGAAGCGTCGCGCGATACCGGCGCATTGATCGACAGCATCCATGTCACCATGCCGGGACAATCGACGCCTGCCTACTCCCAACCGGGCGGTGCTCGCGTGGCAGGTGAATCCGAGGTGATTGTCACCGCTGGAAACAGTGACGTTCGTTATGCGCACCTTGTCGAATACGGCACGTCCGACACCGAAGCGCAGCCCTTCTTTTGGCCTGCCCTTCGCCTTCTCCGGAACCGACTGCAGAACCGTATCAACCGCGCCGCGAAGAAGGCCGTGAAAGACGCATGGAATGATTGAACCGACCCTTGCACTTCAGACTGCAATCCGCACCGCTCTCATTGCCGCCCCGGCAGTGACGGCGCTCGTTCCTGCCGACCATATTCGTTCTGGCAGCACGCGACCCGACAAGACGCCATGCATCATCATGAGCGACGGCAACACGAGCTTGCACGGCCACGACTACGCCAGTCAGCGCACGGCGTGGGTTTATCTCGACTTGCATATTTGGACGCTGGACGCCGGACAGGACGCCGCGAAGGCGATTGCAGGCGCTGTTATGGCCGCGCTCGACAAGCAAAGCCTGCCTATCGAAGGCGGCTATTGCGATCATTTCCGCGTCACCGCGTCCCGATACCCGCGCGATCCTGACCCTGCCTACGGTCATGGCGTTCTTTCCGTTGAAGCCCTTGTTCGGTGGATCATCTGATATGTTGAATATCGGGAACATGGACCGGCGTATTTCTATCGAACGCGAGACGGAAACCGTTAAGCCGTCCGGCAGCGTCGTGAAGGCGTGGACGCCGGTTGCCGCTGTCTGGGCGGAAGTCATTCAACAGACGGCGAGCGAATTCTTCACGGGCTACGGCGAGGCAGAGACCGGCACCGTGATTTTCCGTGTCCGCTATCGCCCTGGCATTACGACTGCCGACCGCGTGACCTATGACGGCACCGCTTACGGACTGAAGGAAATCAAGGAGCTTGGCAGGCGTGACGCGCTCGAGCTTCGCGGCGAGGCCCTGAAGTGACACACCTTCGCGGCATTAAGCCCGCAATCGCACCGGACAGCAGCGCATTGAAGAAGGCACCGGCAGCGCCGAAGGAGCTTTCAGCCTATGCGCGGGCCGAATGGAAGCGGATTATGCCCGGCCTTATCGAACGTGGAATTATCACGCGCGGCGATCTCGGTGGCGTCGAAGACTATTGCCGCGCCCGTGGCCTTGTTCGCGAGATCGAAGACGCCCTTCGCAGTTCGGGCGAAATCGACATGAAGCTTGGCCGCCTTCAGGACAAGGCAATGCAGACTGCCCGGCAGCTTGCCGCTGAATACGGCCTCTCTCCGGTATCGCGCGCCCGTGTCGGCAGTGCTGCCGGTGACGACGACGACAGCGACAACCCGCTCAAGGTGCGTTGATGGCAAGCACCTATCCCGCATGGATTTTTGACGAAAGTCCGATAGACGACCCGTTCGGCTATGGCGAACGCGCCGTGAAATTTCTTCGGTTGCTGAAGCACCCGAACAGCACGGCTCTAGGCCACTTTTTCCAGCTTTACGATTGGCAGGAGCGGATTGTTCGCCGTATCTACGGACCCCGGCACCCGGACGGCAGGCGAATTGTCGAAACCGTGTTTTGGATGATCCCGCGCGGCAATCGCAAGACCAGTCTCGCCGCTGCCCTCGCACTTCTTCACACCATCGGGCCGGAACGCGTTCCTGCCGGACAGGTGATCTTTGCAGCGTCCGACCGCGAGCAAGCCGGGCTTGGCTTCAAGGAAGCGGCGAACATTGTGCGTATGGACAAGCGTCTTGTCGCCGCAACCCGCATCTATGACGCGCACAACAGCGCAAAGAAGATCGCCCTCAAGTCGGAAGGCGTAGAACTTCAGGCAATTTCGAGCGACGGCGCGGCTCAGCACGGCAAGACGCCCGCATTTGTGCTTGTCGATGAAATTCACGTTTGGAAGGGCCGCGATCTTTGGGAAGCTCTGAAGTCCGGCATGGTGAAGACGAGCGGCAACCTTATGGTGATCGCCACGACTGCCGGGCGTGGTTCCGAAAATCTTGGCTTCACTGAATACGACTACGCCCGCAAGGTTGCACGCGGCGAAATCGAAAACCCGGCTTATCTGCCGATCATCTTCGAAGCAGCGCCCGGCGACGATTGGCAGGATGAAGCCGTTTGGCACCGTGTTAATCCCGGCCTTGCCCACGGCTTCCCGAACTTGAACGCCTTGCGCACGGCAGCGAAGGAAGCTGCCGACCGCCCGGCAGAGCGTTTCGCGTTCCAGCAATTCAACCTGAATATTTGGCAGGCTGCTTCGCGTGATCCGCTTTTCGACATGGGAGTTTATGACGCCGGGCTTGATCCGCACTTCGATCTTGCCGACCTGTCCGGCCTGCCGTGCTTCCTTGGCGTCGATATGTCAGTAAATGGCGACTTGACCGCAGTTGTTGGCGCATGGCGTCACGATGATCGCCGCATCACGGTTCACCCGTGGTTCTTTGTTCCTGGCGAAGACCTGAAGGGCCGTTCGCAGCGTGACGGCGTTCCTTATGAGCAGTGGCGCGACGAAGGCAAGATTACTGTCATCGATGGCCCCGTGATCGAACCCGAAGTGGTCGAGACGCACATTCGCGAGATTTGCGCCGACAACGACGACGTGCGGGAAATCGCCTTTGACCCGCACCTTGCCCGTATGACGATGCAGCGCCTCCATGATGACGGCTTGCCCGCAATCGAGATGCGACAGGGACCGCTCACGATGGGACCGGCTATCGGGCACCTTGAGCGCACCGTGAATGGCCGCATGATTCGGCACAACGGGCACCCGATCCTTCGCCATCACTTCGATAGCGTCGTTGCCAGCCGCAACGATACCGGCCTTGTTCGAATGCACAAGGGAAAGAAGACTGACCGCATTGACGGCGCAGTTGCTGCCGCGATGGCCGTATCGCGCGCCGTCGCCAACGATAATCAACGCTCGATTTTCGACCGCGACCCCGACGAATTTGACCGGCTTCGCACCGAAGCAGCATAAAGGAAATACCGCAATGGATGACACGCAGCGCCTTGTCGTGAGCCTTGAGGCCCGGCTTAACAAGTATGAGCGGGACATGGCACGCGCCCGTTCCGCAACGAACGACAACTTCAACAAGATGGAAGGCCGCGCCCGACAGTCCGCAGAAAACATGGAAAAGACGCTCGGCAAGGCGGCCGCATCCATCGGCCAAAAACTCGAAAGCATGTTCGCCCCACTCATGAAGGGCGGCGCTGTTGTCGCTGCCGTTGGTGGTGCAGCTGTCGCGTTCAAGGAAATCGCCGATAGCGTTGCCGAAGTTGACCGCGAGGCCCGCAAGGCTGGCGTCTCTTCGAAGGTTTGGCAGCAGTGGACCTATGTCGCGACCGCGACCGGAATGAGCATTGACGGCATAACCGACGCCCTGAAGGAACTGAATATTCGCGGCGACGAGTTTGCCAAGACCGGCAAGGGCAGCGCCGAAGAAGCATTCCAGCGGCTCGGCTATAGCGCGACCGATGTTGCGGCCAAGCTGAAGGATCCGAACCGTTTCCTTGATGAAATCATCGGCAAGCTTCAGAAGATGGACGCGGCAGCGCAGACCCGTATCCTTGACGAAGTGTTCGGCGGGACCGGCGCGGAAGAACTCGCCAAGGTTCTCGGCATTTCCGTCGCCGAAATCCAGAACATGCGGAATGAGGCGGCGACCTTCACCGACGAACAGATTGAGTCTGCGAAGAAGATCGATCGAGAGTTTTCGACAATGTGGCGCAACTTCACGGTCTATGCCAAGCAGGCGGCGGTTGAAGGCGTCAACGTCGCGTCGAAGATTATCGGCTTTATCAATGATCCTTCCGGGGGAGCGCGCGACCGCGCCATTGCGGCCTATAACAGCCCCGAACAGCAGTTGAAGCGCCTTCAGGACCAGCGGGCGAAGATCGAACGGCAGATCGCCGACACCGAAGCGAATCCGTTCAACGTCATGAAGGAAGCAGAGCTTCGCCAGCTTCGCGCGGCCCTGGCCGCTGTTGATGACCAGATTACCGATTTGGGCGGCGGAAGCTACGAACTGAAGGACGCCCTCAAGGAATTGTCCGACATGACCGTGAATGTCGGCAGGGGCTTTTCGGCGAACACGACCGCAGCCGCGAACTTCAAGACCGCGCTCGCCGACCTGAAGAAGCTTGTGCCGGAGCTGAAGGCCGAACTCGACACCCTCGCCACGACGGACGGCATTGACGCCGCATATCAGCGCGCCGTGGGCAATGCCCGGACGATGGGCGAAGTCATGAACGCGACCGATCTCGCGAACCGCGCGAAGAGCATCGTCCGCTTCGGCAAGCACGACAATATCCTTGACCTCATTGGAGCGGTTGAAAGCGGCGGGGATTATAACGCGACCCTCGACAACGGGCGCTGGACGGGCGGCGCTCAAAACCTTGTCGGCATGACGCTCAATCAGGTTCGCGACCTTCAGAAGCAGATGCTCGCCGATCCTGCGAACCGCGCCCTCTATGGCGACGGCAAGGGCTCTTCGGCGCTTGGCCGCTACCAGATCACGGGCGCGACCCTTGAAGGGCTCACCAAGGAACTTGGCCTTTCAGGTGATAGGCTCTTTGATGAGAAGACCCAGGACGAACTTGGACGCGCCCTGCTTCGCCGTCGTGGGAGTGATCCGGCATCGCTTCGGCAGGAATGGACCGGCCTTAACCGCGTGGACGATGGCACCATTCGCAGTGCCTATGCCGGAACACCCACGGCAACGCAGCCGCTTGCACCGACCGATAGCGAGAAGCAACGCACCGAATTGCTCAAGCAGCAGGACGCGGCCCGCAAGAGCTTGAACCAGACGGTGCAGGAAGGTCTTGACCTTGCCCGTTTCGAACAGTCGATTTCCGGCATGTCAGCTTCGCAGCAGCGGATTGAGCTTGCCGTGTATCAGGCGCAGCAGGAAGCGAAGCGCGCGGGTATCACGCTCACCGACGCCGAACTTCAGAAGCTCCGCGAGAAGATCACGCTCACGCAGCAGCTTGACGGCAAGAACAAGGAAGTTGCCGCTTCGACCGAAGGCTTGAAGACGGCAGAGCAGTATTTCGCGGAAAGTTTCACAAGCACGCTTTCCGGCCTTCTTACAGGCACGCAGGACTTGAACGGTGCGCTCAAGAGCCTGCTCAACAACCTTGTTGACGCCACGCTTCAGGCCGCGCTTCTCGGCAAGGGACCGCTCGCCGGCTTGTTCGGTGGCGCTGGCAGCGGCATTCTCGGCGCGATCTTCGGTTTCAGCGAGGGCGGCTATACCGGCGACGGCGGAAAGTATGAACCGGCAGGCGTCGTGCATCGTGGCGAATTCGTCATGAGCAAGAAGGCAACTAGCCGGATCGGCGTTGGCAACCTTGAGGCGCTTCACCGTGGCGCGCTCGGCGGCTTTGCTGAAGGCGGCTATGTCGGCAACGCGCCCACTATCCGCTCACCTGACCTCAAGACCGGGAATAGCAACATTTCGCCGGTCCAGCAGATCAGTATTTCCGCGCCGGTTACGGTAAACGCACAAGGGGGAACCCCTGAACAGAATGCCGACCTCGCAAAGCAGATCGGTAGCCAGATGGAAGCAACCATGCGTTCGGTGGTGTGTGACGAGCTTATGCGGCAAATGAAGCCTGGGAATATGCTCAGCGCCGGAAAGGGCCGCTAACGCAAGACGCCGGAAGCCATTTCTGACTTCCGGCGCTCGCAATCAGTTCTGACATCTCTGAAGCAGCATCACGCTGCTCTTTTGATACAATGATTCTCCCACGCACATTAAGCAACGTCAATCACTTTATGTATAATTTTGGCTGTCTAATGTCCTAGTTAGGTTGGTTACTAGACAGTCAGAACTATTGATGGTGCGTTTCGCCCTTGCTACAATGCATTAATCGCAAAAGAAAAGGGCCGGTCAGCTTTTCGACTGATGACCGGACCCTTAAAGGCTGTTGAATGCATATATATTACCATCGTTGGCGCGAAGGTCAAGAATCTTGTGCGCCTTTTACTGCCGAAATTCCTCTTATTAGCGGCTGCAAAAACGAGTGTTTTGCAACATTCTCGACGTGCGCAAATCACGCTATAGCGCCTGCCGTGCAAGGCATCCCGGCAACTGGCAAAGATGGAGGTCTAGTATATGGCAACAGCCATACCACCCTCACCTATCAACTACCCTTCATCACCCGATGGTTTGCTCGCCAAGGCAAAGGCACCCTTCGATACATCGGCAGCAAGCACAAGCTAGCGAAGGCCGCACACAAGAAAACGAAAGCTTGGTCCCGTCTCTCATCTGAAGATCGCGAGCGCCGGGTTCTAGATTTTGCCTTTCGCAGTGAGTCTCTAGCATTCTCGTTGAACCTCACGCCGAAGAGGCAGGCTCAGCTTCGGAAGTCGGATCGTCCCGCCAAGCGTCTCGCCGATGAAATCCAACGAGCTTGCAGACGCGAACTAGGCCGCGCCGTGCCAATCTCGCTTGCGTTGGAAGTCACCAAGACCGGGCGGCTTCATGCTCATGGCGTCGTTACCCTTGAGCGCAGAGAAGGCAAAGCTTTCAGCAAGGCCCTGAAGAGTGCAGGCGGGAAAGCCCACAGTTGCGGCGCTGGACGCCAAACCGACATTTGCAAGCTTTGGAGCGCGACCGGATGGGCCGCTTACATCGCCAAGGACTTCGACCGGACGGCGGAAGCACTCGGCACCAACAAGATTGTCTATCAGTGCAACGCAACGCGCGCCGCTGCTCGTGAAGAGTATGAGGCCAGCCTCGCCCGGCAGAAGGCGCATAGAAAGACTCAAGGAAGCCCATCCAGCGCGAAGAAGGCTTCGGCGAGTCTCACCCATTTACCGGAACGAGAAACGCGCCAGCGGCCTTCTACGAGTCAAAGCGCCACTAAGGCCGATCAATCAACATTTACTTACAGTAAGTATTTGAAAAACAATGGTTTTGTTCACTCGACGAGCTTGACGCCGATTCATGGATACCCGATGATTGAGGCATCAACAACAAACCGTCACAGGGAGTTTCCAACCTGCATGCCGCAATACATTATCGACTCCGCGACCTATTCCCGACTTTTGGAAGCGCTGCTTGCAGCGTCAGCAGACGCCTACGTTTCCAAGGATGCCGACGCCTTCAAGATCGCGCTTGGCGAGATCGCCGGAATTTGTCCGGAAAGTGTTTTGAGCAGCTATGGCGAAAACGTTCCGGCAACGAAACAAACTCGCCATCTTTCGCCATCTTGTTTCCCAACAAACGATGTGACTAATGCGAAATCCCAGACATCGCAGGACCTGCAACCGATTGCGGCGTAGCCCGCTGGCGGATGGATTTCTGCTGATCTGGACCCTGCCGGTCGAAGGTAGATTGAGCCCTCTTTCAACCGGCAGGTATCAACGTGACAGGCAATGCCTGTCTTCTCACGCCAATTAGACAAGGAGTTTTATCATGCCGAATACGACCACAGCAACGCTCATCGTGGATGAGACGACCACACAAGCTGCGCCTATGCCTTTGGATCAAATCGCTAATCACCTGCGTAGCCAACATCGCCTGTCACCCGCGTTGCAGCGCATCCTTGAGCAGAACCATCGCCATCACGAAAGCCAGGGAGAGGCCATTCATTCCGTCGCTCGTGACATCATCGGTGATTTTCAGAAACGCATGGCAACGGCCCTTGATCTCGGTCCCCACTCGTTTGCGCAAGTGCCCGATGACGTCATTGACCAGTTTCTTTCTACCGGGCAGACCATGAAGGCCCTTGAGGAAGTCACCGGCGCGAAGATCAACGTCAGCTTCACAAGCGAGGTGACTGTCAACGGCGTCCGCATGCCGGACGAAGGAGAACTTTAAAGAGGGAGCCGCCCGCTTCGGCGGGCCTTTCTTTTTTGGATTCAGCTAATGGCAAAGTTCTCACCTGAAACCGTCGAAAGGCACATTCGGCGCAAGCACCCCGGTTGCCCGGATTTTGCCGTCGCATTCTTCGTCGCCGAAATCAGTAAGAAGGACTGGAATGGAGCATCAGTCGGAAAGGCCGTTGGCATCACCATGCAAAACGTCCTTCGGCATACTATGACCGACTATGACCAATTGCTGTTGACGGGCGTCGAGCGTGCAGAAGCTCGACGCCGCGTTCAACCAAAGATCAACACCATGGTCGCAACGTGGAAGCGGGCTTGAACGACTGTTTACAACACCACGATCTGGGGACACGGCTCGGCGCGGATCTTCGTCTGGCCTGGAATGTGGTAAAAATGCTTGATCGCAAAGAGTCCTGAGCAGCTCCGCCTCCGCGCTGATTAACTGAAAAACAAGCGACGGATTGTAAGGCTTCAACTAGCAACTCATAGGAGACAGTATGCATTGCTATTCTTTCGTGGTTCCTGGTCCGTCGGTCATCAAGGGGGAACACTTTGAATCGCCTTTCAATAAGGATCGTAGCTTTAACATTGTCGCCGACGGGGTAGAGCAGCGCCACGAGTTGATGAAGCGCTTTATCGGCATTCGGACCGAGGACGACCTGTTAACCTCGTTCGCGGGGCAGAGTGATGATGGCAAGGGCGACGTTGTTGCTATGCTGAAGGCAGCGCAGCGCTTTCTCGGCTCTGTCAAGATCGTGGGTTTCATCCAGACTTATAAGAAGATGCTGCCTGATAGTTGGTGGTTCGATGATGAATGGTTGATCGCTCGTGAAGGTGACAAGGAACGGGTCTTCTACTCCCAAGGCTTCGAGCCGAAGAATGAGCATGAAGGTAGGTTTTCCCGTGTCCCTGATGGGTTCGACCTGGCGCAGAGGATCCTCGAGCGCTTCTAGTGCGAGCCGCCTTGGTAGCAAGAAGCCTATCCCTGCTGACGCCAAGAAGCTCGCCGCTTCGGTCCTCTCCTGGGACGAGAAGAAGCGCAAGTAGCCATTAGAACGAGGTGGCCCTCCGGTGAAGATCGGCAGGCTTTTTAACGATCCCTGCAATGGTCTCTAAATTCTCCGATGCTACTAATGCGCGCAACGGAGGAAACCCTATGCGCAACCCCCGCAAGCATTGGAAGCCGAAGAAGCAAAGCAGCATCCTTTCCACCGCAAAGGCAGCGCCGGGCCTCATGGCGGGTCTTATGCTCGTTGGTGCGGCGGGATTGTATAGCGCTGGCGATGTCGTCCGTTCTGTCACTGCTTCGGCAGGCGGCTGCAACATCAAAGGCAACATCAGCATCGACAGCAGGGAGCGCATTTATCACGTTCCCGGCCAAAAGTATTACGCGACAACCAAGATCAGCCCGCAATATGGTGAGCGGTGGTTTTGCTCGGAAGCGGACGCACGAGCTGCCGGATGGCGCAAGGCGCGAAATTAGAAGTTCAGATCACGACCGAAGAATGATTCCGATGGGGAAACATCGGCGGACGTTCTCCGGGTTATCGTAGCCGAACGGCACGACCTTCAACAGCTTGCATATCGTAGATAAAGCCTTGCCAACCAGCACGACGAGCGTTTTCTGACAGTGGTTTACGAGGCTTGAACATATCCGGCTCTTGCAGGTCGGCGGATAGATAGAAAATTGAATAATCTTGGTCAGGTGCAACCAGAACTACAAAGAGCGGAAAGTAAATTGCCGCTTGCATTCTTGCCTGCTGAGGCCCCCAAGCAGCCCCTAGTATCGATTTCGGCAATATGTCTAATCGCTTCGCGCTTGCTGCCTTAACTTGTGCCAAGTAGCCGCAGAAGTCACAAATGATGTCGGCACATTTGAAGTTTGCTGGGAGGCGAACTAATGTCTTCGTCCTCTTGCATTTTGGGCAGTGACAGCCTTGGACCACCCGTTGCTCCCCAAATGCTCCAAGCGCTTGTCTAACTGTAACCACCACGTGTCCCCAAAAAACGAATCAACCGATTGAGACGCTAGAGCAGTTTTCAAAGCGATGTCACGCTGTGAAAATTGGTGCATTTTCGAAAAGCGCTTCTGCCGGTCGACTGATCTGCGGGCTTTCATGTTTCAATCTGATGTTGCATAAGAAACGGAGATACTGCGAGTCGGACCTGGCATTGAATGACAAACAAGCTCTATTACGGCGACAACCTGTCGGTGCTTCGCGAAAGCATCCCCTCAAATTCAGTCGATCTAGTTTACCTTGATCCTCCCTTCAACTCGAACGCATCGTATAACGTCCTATTCAAAAACCCGACCGGTGAACAATCCGCTGCCCAGATCGAAGCATTTGATGACAGTTGGCATTGGACTGATGCGGCAGAACTCGCGTTCGACGAGGTTTTGTCAGGCGAAAACTCTGATGCTGCGGTGCTGCTACGCGCAATGCGTTCAGCGCTCGGTGAAAACGACGTGATGGCCTACCTAACCATGATGGCTGTTCGACTGATCGAACTTCACCGCGTCCTTAAGCCAACCGGTTCGTTGTATTTGCACTGCGATCCAACCGCCAGCCACTACTTGAAAATCCTTCTCGACGCTATTTTTGGCGCACGTAGTTATCGAGCTGAGATCGTTTGGAAGCGGACCAATGCAAGAGGAACTCCCTCAAATTGGCCGCACCTCCACGACATAATCTTTCACTACTCAGACGAGGCGAATAAACATCGCATTCCCAAAGTTAAGGCAGACAAGACGAAAATGCCCCACACCCTCATAACGGGTAGCGATGGTCTTAAATATCAAACATATGAGCTCACGGGATCTGGAATTACCAAAGACGGAGACAGCGGCAAGGCGTGGCGGGGGTTCAATCCAACCGACATGGGGCGCCATTGGGGTAACGGGCACTCGCAGCTTGATGAGTGGGCTGACCAAGGGTTAATTCATTTCCCAGCAGACGGAGGTTTTCCGCGCAGACGTGATGACTTCCCCTTCGATCCGGACAATCGAGTTGTAACCGTCGGTGATATCTGGACTGACATTGACCGACTAAACCAGACGGCGAAAGAACGACTCGGATATCCTACTCAAAAGCCAGTTGCTTTGCTTGAGCGCATTATATCCGCCTCGTCGCGGCCAGGAGACGTAGTTCTCGACCCGTTTTGCGGTTGCGGAACAACGGTCCATGCAGCGCAAAAATTAGATCGTCAGTGGATTGGAATTGACGTCACGCATCTGGCAATTGGCCTCATCGAGCGGAGGTTGAAAGAAGCCTTTCCTGGAATCGCCTACGAAGTATTCGGGGTTCCAAGAGATGAGCAAGCTGCGCGAGATCTCGCTACGCGGGATAAACATGAATTTCAGAAATGGATCGTCGGTTCCATCGGAGGCCAACCCTATAAAGGCGGCAAGAAAGGGATGGACCGTGGTATTGACGGCCTCCTTCATTTCCGCGATGCGAACAGATCGCCGCAGTTTGCAATAATCTCAGTCAAAGGCGGCGGCATCAAATCCGGTGACATTCGCGACCTCAAGGGGACAATGGAACGGGAGAAAGCGGCACTCGGCATCTTTCTGTCGCTGAATGCGCCGACACGTGAAATGGAGCGCGAAGCGGCCGCGGCTGGTATCTATGAGACCGGTGGACAGAAGATACCACGGGTGCAGATCATGACAGCCGCACAAATTCTCGACAAGCGACGCCCACAACTGCCGTTCGGACACAGCGAGGGCTACAAAAAGGCGGAACGCGAGTCCGATGACCGTCAAGGCAACCTGCTCTAACTGAGCGTTCCGATTTTTCTATCCGCATTTCCCAAACGGTCGCCGACACGGGCGACCGTGCAGCTTCAGATGTGACTTGATCCGGAACTCGAATTGATGCACTAGGCTTAGGTCTCCGGACAAAAGTGCGGTCATTACAAGCTTACAAAACGGTCAAAATAGTCGTTGAAATTCAATCGCATAGCTGATTTCGAATCTCTCCACTCCGACCATCGCTTTGCCCTGAAAACGCTGAAGAAGCTGATTTTCTTGGGGTTTCGGCCAACTTCCTGTTACAAACCATGTAACAAAACGGAAGTTTGGAATGCCGCAAAACACCGATACCGGCTTAACCGCGACGGAAGATATTTCGCCCGGATCCTAGTCCCCAAAAGACCTTCGCCCCTTCCTCGACAACAAATCGGGACTTCGCGAACCGGTTGGCCCGGGAATCGCCGGGCTGCTGTTGCGCGTCTTGCTACGGCCCTAGTCGGGCTTCATGCGCAAATCGCCGTGGCCGAACGGAAGTACAGGTCGCCAAGAGAGAAGCGATCACGCCGGGCCCGCTATCCCCTGCCCGTCGTTCAGATTGCCTTGCTGAACTACAACGAACGAATCGCGTTCGATGCCGAACTACGGAACATGGATACCGTTGGACGACTCACCTCTCCCGTGTAACGTGCAAAAATCGCAAGGGGAAATCCATGGTAAAACGGCTTGTTGTATTCAATCACAAAGGCGGCGTGAGCAAAACGACGACGGCTTATAACGTCGGCTGGGCGCTCGCTGCCGATGCTAAAGTGCTTTTTGTCGACGCGGACTCGCAGTGCAATCTTTCTGGACTGTTACTGGGGGACGACTTCGAAGCCTATTATTTCGATGAAGCGACGAAGGACCAGAACCTAAAGGACGGAGTTGCGCCCGCATTTGAAGGTAAGCCCGTGCCCCTTCAGGCTGTCGATTGCTTTAGCCCTGCACGAAACAACAATGTGTTTCTACTAGCGGGCCATGCGAACCTATCGGCCTACGACGCTGCTCTAACATTCGCTCAGACGGCCAATAACGCTATTACAACGTTGCAGAATCTGCCGGGCGCGTTCTCCGAACTGATCCGGTTAACCGAAGAACGCTATGAAATAGACTATACAATAATTGATCTCAATCCAAGTTTGAGTGCGATCAATCAAAACCTCTTTCTTGTTTCAGACGGGTTCCTGATCCCCACGAATCCCGATCCGTTTTCAATTATGGCGCTTCAAACACTAAAAACTACTCTGCCGCGATGGGTGAATTGGAAGCGCTCATCGATCAGCCTGTTCCAAGATTCAGCCTATCCACTCCCGGAGGGCACACCCAAATTCGTTGGTACGGTTATTCAGCGGTTCAACATTCGCAAAGGCAAAGCGGCTGCGCCGTATCGAAACAATATCGATGAAATTAACGCTGTGGTTGAGGGAGAAGTTTTCAGCGCCTTGCAGGTAGCCGGAATGACGTTACAACCCGCAGGGTATGGAGGGCTGGAAGGGGAACACTATTGTCTCGGCGAAATTCCCGATTTCCAAGGTCTTCTTCCCAAAGCGCACCAAGCAGGGGTTCCCGTCTTCGCCCTTGAAGACGATGAGCTTGACGCGACCGGTCCCATCCTCGAGGGCTTCAAAGAACGACGGGCGTTTTTCAGAGACCAGTTTCAAGGGCTATCGTCTAAAATCGCGGACCTGCTAGATTATGCTTAAAGCGGTTGCCGTTTTCGACAGCAGCTTAAGCGAGGCACGTAACCAGAGCGCTCTGTTTCATCACATCAAGAATCAAGGCATTCCGTTTAATGCCGATGATCTTCTAAGGGGGCAGATCGTCACTTCGATGGCAGCGTTCGACAAGCTAATGCACGACCTGATTAGAATTGGCATGGTGCAGATTTTTTCCAGCATCCGCCCCGCAACACCCAAATATCTTGCTGAGGCGATTGATATGCAGACGCACGTCGCAATCAAATCCGCGACGTTACCGCCGCCGGAAATTGTGTTTGAGCAAGCAGTGGTGCGAAAGCTCGGAAGGCTATCATTCCAAGACCCAATCAAAGTCTCTGACGGCCTTTCTCTCATCTGGGACGAAAGGCAGAAATGGGAAAGGATCAGCGCAATCCTGGGAAAGTCCGCGAAGGACGCGCAAACGGAACTCAGGCTTATCGCTCAACGTCGCAATGCGATCGTCCATGAGTCCGACATGGACCCAGTGACGCATGCTAAGACACCGATCTCCCCACAAGACGCTACCGCGACAACAAATTACTTGGAGGCGTGCGGAAAAGCGATCCATTCGCTGATGTAGGTTTAAGTCAAATGTTCCGGTGATGAAACGATTGATGGCAGTTCCGCTTGCCTATTATACGTCGACAAACAGTTGAACAGAAGCTCGACCGTCACAGCGTTACAAAGAGTGGAAATAGTCGTTGCTTTCAATGACATATTTGATTTCCAATCTCTTCACTCCGACCATCTATCACGGTGATTTAGCTATGAGGCCACCGGTCAGGCGCGCCACCTTCTAGGGCGAGCCGGTCGCCGCGGCCGGCACCATATTAAGCTGCGTTTCCTCCTCTTTCCGCCAGCGTGAACAGCTCGATCGGATCCTTGAATCCTTTCAGGTGATGGAGCTTGGTGGAGACGATGTTGTTCGTCCCGGCCCGGAGACGGAAGGCATCGGACATCAGGACGGACTTCCCGAGCGCGCTGCAGGCGGTCTGGATTCGGCTGAGGAGGTTGACGTCCGATCCGATGACGGTGAAGTCGAGCCGCCGGCCGGAGCCGATGTTTCCATAGCTGACCTTTCCGTAGTGCAGAGCGACGCTCGCCTCGATGCGGACTCCTCCCAGCTCGAGCTTCGTGAGATCGTCGAGGATCTGGTCGGTGGCCGCCAGGGCCTGCTCGCTCGCCATTGCGGCGTCGGAACTCGGGAAGAACGCGAGCACGGCGTCGCCCATGAACTTCAAGACCTCGCCGCCTTGGCTGGTGATCGCAGGCACCACGATGTCGAAGTAGGCGTTCAGAAGTTCGAGGACCTTTTCATCGGCCAGCCGGTTCGAGAGCTCCGTGAAGCCGCGAAGGTCGCAGAGAAGAAGCGCAGCCTCCATGGTTTCGATCTCGCCCTGGCGAATCCTGCCGGCAAGGATGCGCTGGGCAGTCATGGGGCCGATGTAGGTGTCGAGCAGCGAGAGCTCGGCCTGCCGCAGTACCCTGATCTCGCAGCTGTTGCGAAGCGCGGGAAGAATGCGCTCGATGACGTGGATCTCGGAGAGCGTAAAGCCGGAGGGCCGCTTTGTGGCAAATACCGCGGCGCTCACCGGGCCATCGACGTTGCAGAGCGGGGCGATCACGAGTTGGACAAGTCCCCGCCCCTCGAAGACGTCGATATGCTGCCAGGGCCACATCGGGTCATCGGCATCGACGATCATCGGTTCCCGCGACTCCATCACCTTCCGAAGCGCGCTGGCCGCGAAGGCCATCTTCATGCCATGCTCCCGGTCGTGGATCTCCACGGGCTCGGACGGCGCCCAGGCGACGGTCCGACCAAGGATTTCCGGATGAAGTGTCATCAGGTGGAGGCTCAGCCGGTCGACCGGTAGCCCGATCTGACGCAGCCTACGACCAAGACCGGCAACAAGGCCAGCCTCGTCGACGGAATGGCATTCGTCACCGGAAAGCCATTCCAGAACGGACAGGATGGAGGCGGGATCGACGCTCCGTCCCTTACCGGCCGGATCCCGGTGGGACATGGGCTCCTGAATGATCGTGTTCATGTCCATCTCCTTAGTGAGCGCCAGCGCCGGAGACCTGGCCGGGCTTCTTCAGAAGCAGCGTTGCGACGAGCGCGACGACCAGCCCGACGCCAAGCAGGAAGAACGCGTCGCTGAAGGCCATGACGTTGGCCTGCTTGCGCACGCTCGAAGCTATGGCGACGAGGGCCTTGTGCGTCGCTGTGGCCTGGTCGCTGACGCCGTGGTTCATGAAGTAGGTCGTGAGCCTCGCGACGCGGACGCGGGTTGCCTCCTCGAAGACGCTGACCGAGTTCGTCAGGATGTTCGAGTGGAACTGCTCGCGCTTCGAGAGGAAGGTCTGCAGCGAAGCGATGCCGACGGCGCCGCCGAGGTTGCGCATCATGTTGAAGAGTGCGGAGGCCGAGCCTGCGTTCTCCTGCTCGATGCCTGCCGTGGCGACAGCCGAGAGAGGTGCGAAGACAAGCGCCTGTCCGACGGCGCGAATGACATTCGGCCAGAACAGCTGGTCGCTCCCATAGTCGCCGGTCATATAGACGTTCATGAAGTTCGAGGCTGCGAAGAGCGCAAAGCCCACAGCAATGAGCAACCGGACATCGATGAGCTTCATCAGCCGCGGCACCAAAGGAATGAGCACGAGCTGCGGGATGCCGGTCCAGGCGAGAACCATGCCGATCTGTTCGGAATTGTAGCCCTGAATACGCGACAGGTAGATCGGCAGCACGAAGGCCGAGCCGTAGAGCGCGACCCCAAGCAGGACGTTCGCCAAAATGCCGAAGCCGAAGTTGCGCCGGGCAAGCAGGCGGAGGTTCAGCAGCGGATGCGCGGTCTTGAACTCTATAATCAAAAAGAGCGTCAGCGAGACCGCAGCGATAATCGACAGGCGGACGATGAAGTCCGAGCCGAACCAGTCTTCCTTGTTGCCCTCCTCCAGCACC
>NZ_JBNDHT010000107.1:0-24782 GCF_056755115.1 Rhizobium sp. SVR5-2C
GTGCATATCGAGGCAATAGGCGCAATTGTTGATCTGCGAGACCCGCAGATAGACGAGATCTACCAGTTCGCTAGGCAGACCGCTCTGCATGACATAGCCATAGACGCCGCCGAGCGCCTTGGCCCCGTTGGGAGCGATTTGATTGTAATCGAGCCTCTTGGTCCTCGTTCAGTTCGTCCTTCACTTGACGGGAGTGGTGAGCTTCTTGTCGTCGGAGTCGACAACGAAGACAGCAAGCAGTTTCGCGGGCTCGGTCTTGCTCGCATTGCGGCTGATCGAATGGGTCGCGCCCGGCGGTTCGAACCAGCTCTCGCCGGCCTTGTAGATGCGGGTCGCACCGTCATTCACCTTCGACTCGATCTCGCCGGACAGCACATAGGCATAGATGAAGGCGGACTTCGCGTGGGTGTGCGGCAGGGAAGCGGCACCGGGCGCATAGTCGACTTCCACGACTCGGAGCGACTTGCCGGGGATGTTGGCAATAACCTGATCGAACTTGGCTGTGACCGTTTCGGTTGGGCCAGCAAGAGCCGGGGCAGGTGCGGCAAATGTCGAGGCAAGCGCGGCCATGACGGCAGCGGCAATGATGCGGATATCCATGGTTTTTCTCCTTGTGAGACGCACCGAAGATGCGGATTCTCTGAGCCAGAGAAAAGAACCAAGAACGCGAATAAATCGTGTACCATGGCCGCATGAACAAGCCGCTCAACTTGAACGTCGACCGTTCGGCCAAGGCTTCTTTGTCCGAGCAGATCCGAAGGGGTGTCGCCAAAGCCATCGAAGATGGCGTGCTGGAGCCCGGCGCACGGCTTCCATCGTGGCAGGATCTTTCTGTCCAACTCGGCGTCGCGCGCGGAACGGTGCGGACCGCCTATGAGAAGCTTGCCGCCGCCCAGTTGATCGAGGCCTCGCGCATCACGGGAAGCCGAGTCGCCCAACGCCCTCGCGCCGTGAGCAAGAAGGAGCCGCCGCCAGATGCAGGCTCGTTCCTGGAGACTTATCTGGAAATGACGCAGGGGCCTGCGTTCTTCCAGATGGGAGTGCCGGCAACCGAGACCTTCCCGGCAACACTGTTCGCACGCATCCGCGCCCATGCCGTCCGTGCAGAGGCGAGCGCTCCTCCTTTTTATCCTGACCCCCGCGGCGAGCTTGCGCTGAGGCGGGAAATCGAGGCATATCTGGCCGTCGCCCGCGGCATCAATTGCTCACCATCGCAGGTGATCATTACGGGAGGGTTCGGGGCAGGGCTCGGTCTTGGGCTCAACGTTCTCGGTCTCGCCGCGCATGCCGCGTGGTTCGAGAACCCGGGATTTCCATGGACAAGGAAAGGGCTTGAACTGGCATGTCTGTCGCTTTCCCCGATTCCGGTTGATGCAGACGGTATAGATATCGATCATGGGCTGCGTCATCATCCGAACTATGCGCAAGTTCGTGAATATCTCGGCGAAGCCTATGTCATCAAAGGCCGCGTCGACCTTGCCAAAGAACAGCTAGGCATCATCAAGACGATCTGCGGCACCGACTGCGAGCCATATGAGGACCTCAACGCTGCTATCATCAATCCGACGAAGATGTAAATCGAGGCAGGACGCGGGGCGGACAGGAGGGATATTCGGATGTCGGTCGCGCGTACCACATTTCCTGCGTATAGTCGCCTCAAAATGGAGATCGCCGGCTCAGCCGGCGATCTCCAGAAGAAGAACCGGGGCGGAGGCGGTCATCGCGAGCGAAGCGGACGTCAGAAAAGGCCCGACGGGCGTTGGTGCGCGGATATGAAATCTAGCGCATTTCGATCTTTGATGTAGTCGGTTATACCTGCCTGACTTGACGCCGGACGTCCACACGCCAGCATGCGGTTGAGAACGATGCAACCGATCACAGTCCGCTGTTCCCCCTCGTCGACAAGCCAGCCCTCGATGGCCTCAGGATTTTCTACGGGGGCCAGCATGATGAGGATGTCAGTCGAAAGCGGAATCCAGCCTCGCGCCAGCCAGGGCCCGCGCCGCGTAATTCGCACTTTGTTCGACCTTAACGTACGATTTTGAACAGCTCTTGTTCCGACCCCTAATTCGAGCATGCGCCTAAGGTGATTGCTCGCGATTCATGCAATCGCGATAGATACGCTCAGGGGATGGGCTGGCGTCGCGGCTGCATGTCGGCCAGCTCGTCAATGATCAATTGGCACTACGTTAACCGCCAGTGACAGCTGGAACCGGCGACCAGCCAGCTCAACGGTACTGATATGCTATCGGACCCTCGCAAATCTCCCGGACCCAACCATCCGAACAGCCAAGCAAGCAGAAAAGCCAGCGCGACAGCGAGAGCTATCAGGATCCACACACCCAAGGTGCGCCTCGGTGGCTTGCCGGAATATCGAGCAGGATCAGTCATTGACCACTTCCGAGGGTGTTCGGGAACCGTGACCACGGCACCCGGATAGAGGTGCCACCCGCTTGAACAGAAGAAGTACCGCGCACCCCAAGTGCGCCAAACAAGGCTGGTTCCGTAATGTTCCAAAAAAAGCCCCGCCGAAGCGGGGCAGGTCACGGGGAAAACGTGGCCGCGCGGCGCCAGGATGAGAGCTGCAATCTGACATCGCTGGCGGCTGAGGTAAGGAAGTCTACCGCGCGGCCGTCATCCAAACGCTCAGGATAGGCGGCCGTTCCCGTCCGGTAGCGTACGGACAAAAAGGACGCCGCCGAAGCGGGGCAGTTTGACGAAGAAAGGATCGCGCGACTTTCCAGTGAGGGCAAAGGAAGGGGTCTATCAGCGAACCACGCCACGCGATCCCAACAGCTAGAACACTGAAAGCATTTATAAGGTTCCGGTGCGGTAGCGTACCGATCGCAATCGGCTCAGATGAGGCCACACAAAGCCGCCAAGCTGCCGATGACGCCGGCAATCGCCCCAGCATGGCCACCCCCATCAGCGTCCCGTCCGCGATGAAATCATCCCGAGCCTTTACTTTGCTGTGAGCACCTTCCATGTTGCGCACCGGTGAGATTCGGCCCGCGGAGGACTATCAATGAAATCCAACTGCGTGTTCGCGGCTGCGCTGCTAATGCCGGTGTTGGCAAGTCCAGGTTACGCGCAGGACCAGCTTTTCGACGAATTGCGTTTTGGCGCATCGGCATCGATCCAGGGCGGCCACGAGCGGGAAGACGGCATCTTTCCGGAAGTCACCGTCTTTTTCGATCCGTTCGGTGCCGATTCCGCCACGACGTGGACGCAGACGCTCGTGCGCCCGCGTATCCACCTCGGCACGTCGATCGGAAATGAGGGTGAAGCGACCCAGTTCTTCACCGGCTTTTCCTGGACTGCCAACTTTACCGAGAAGCTTTTTGCCGAGGCTGGTTTTGGCGGTTTGATCCATACCGGCGAACTCGATCACAACGACGACGGCCCTGCACTCGGCTGCCGTGTCCTCTTCCGTGAGTATGTCGGCGCGGGCTATCGCTTCGACAGTCACTGGAATGTCATGGCTCAGGTTGCCCACTCCTCCCACGCCAACCTCTGCAATGGGCCAAATGACGGCATGACACGTGCAGGCGTGCAGCTCGGCTACAAATTCTAAGCAAAACGATAGGGCCGACGATCGTCTCCAGGACCACGGCCCAGCACGCCGCTTTCGATGGCTTTCGTCAACGCCTTGCGAATCTGTTTTGACAGCGAAGCCTTTGTCGATCGATCGATTTTCAAATTCAGCGGCTTGTTCATCCCGCCGTAGTACACGATTTATTCGCGTTCTTGGTTCTTTTGATAGGCTACCGATGCGCCATCTCTTACCGGTCAGAAACAGAAAACCCGTGAAGATCGGTATCGTCATCCCCGCCATATAGATCGCGCTCGCGTCCCACCGTTGCCCGCACCGCCAGGCTGAAACGGTCGCGCCCAAGTTCAGGCAAACAATCGCGAACATCCGCGGCAGGTCGCTCTCGGCCGTGGAAGTCGACTGTAGGCGGGGCGCGGACTGCGTGCCGCACGCCACGCCAGGTCGGCTCGTCTCCACGCCTCTGTGCCTTCGGGTGAGATCGTGTGGATCGCGAAGGATGGTGAAACCCGCATCGTCAAGACCGGCGAGAGCTGGTCGAAATAGAACTTGAGGATAGCATGAAGATTCTTATCGCTTCGACGCCCGCATCGGGCCTTTTCAACCCGCTGCTTGCCATCGGGCGCATCTTGATCGCCGCAGGACATGAGGTCACCGGCTTGACGGGCACCGGGTTCCGCCAGCGCGTCGAAGGTATCGGTGCAAAGTTCCATCCGTTGCCGGCACAGGTCGATTTTGATCCGGGGAACATCCACGCAGCGGCTCCGGAGCTCAAAAACACACCCCCCGGGCCGGCATGGCTACGCATCTCTTTGGAGCGCATATTTGTCGACAGCATCCGCCATCAGCACGAGGGAATAGGCGAGGTTCTGCGGGACTCCCCAGCGGACGTCATCATTGTGGACGACATGTTTTTCGGCATACTCCCGATGCTTCTTGGGCCGCGTTCAAACCGGCCTGCCATTGTCGTCTGTGGTACGTCGGTTCTGCACTGGCGCCGTGAAGACGGTGCGCCGGTTTTTTCTGGCCTTCCACCTGCAGTCACCAAGGCGCAGTTTGATGAATACGCTATCATCGCACGGGATTACGACCGCGTCGTCAATCAGCCGCTGGCCCTGCGGTTAAATCAGGTGCTCGGGGAACTAGGCCTGGGACCTGTGCACGTGCCCCTCTTGGAATCCGTGGTGGATCTCGCAGACGTCGACATGCAGCTTTCCGTGCCGGGTTTTGAGTATCCGCGCGCCATGCCGGCCACGGTGAACTTCGTCGGCGCCCTGCCCATCATTCCAAATCAGGCGCCACTCCCATCTTGGGCGCATGAATTGGATGGCTCGCGCAAGGTCGTTTTGGTCACGCAGGGCACCGTCGCCAATCACGATTTCAATCTTTTGATTGCGCCGACGCTGAAGGCACTCGCCGACGAGCGCGACGTGCTCGTGGTCGCCACGGCGGGCGGTCGGCCAATTGAGGCGATACCTGGCCCAATTCCTGGCAATGCCCGCCTCGCAAGTTATCTGCCGTTCGAATGGATCCTGCCGAAGACCGATGTGTTTGTCACCAACGGCGGTTATGGCAGCGTCAACCAGGCGATCAGCTTCAGCATTCCTCTTGTCACAGCGGGCCTTACGGAAGACAAGGCTGCCGTGAACGCGCGCGTCGCATGGTCCGGCGTCGGGATCGATCTGGCGACGAACCAGCCGTCGCCGGAGAAGCTGCGGGAAGCGATCCGGACCGTGCTCGAAAAGCCGAGCTACCGTGCGCGCGCGTCGGTATTGGCTCAGGAGTTCGCTGGGATCGATACGCGATCTGAAATTCTCCGGATCATCGCGGCTGCCGGGTCCCGCTGACCCGGATAGCAGCACCATTCACAGGCTCATGAAGAGCGAGGTTTCGGACCCTCGGAACTGTCCTGGCCGCCAGGCGCCGGTAACGCTTCGGGCCGTAGAACGCTGCGGCGTCGGCGGCATCATCCAGCGCGAGGTTGTTCACGTACCGCCGCTCGCCCTGCCAATGCGCAGCGCCGCCGAGTCGGGTTGGCATGATCGCTGTATCGGTCATGTCGGGCGCCACCGCTCTGTACAGCAAGTGCGGCACGTGTCATCCCTTGCAACCCCGCCGCTTGGCCGACCGTCTCCACGCATTCCCCGGCTTTAGGCGGTCGCAGCGTTAACTGAAATTCAGCTCGAAGCCTGGTTATTCGCAGGGCTTTTGATACTGAGATGCATCGCAAGGCCCGAGGGTGGGGAAGCAGACCAGTAAATTGAAGGGGTCAACAGAGATCTTCCGTGGCTGGGAGGAAGATTTGCGAGACAACTCAAGTGCAAACGTTATCGAATATCAGAAACTTCGGATGGGTGTCCTTTCGTCCGATACTACTCGGATCCGGCTCCTCTGTCGTTTCCATTGGATTGGCACCGGTATCGGTCGATACACGGGACTTGCGTCCGCAGATATAGTGCTAGTGCGCAATCAACAACGGGATCGGTACATGCGCGAGCAGGGAACGGCTCGTGCCGCCGAAGGCGATTTCGAGATGACGGGAGTGACTGTAAGCGCCGATTACAATTAAATCGGCAGCAAGGTTGGCAGCGCGATCGAGGATGATCTTTGCGATCGATGCTCCACCGGATCGCATTTGACCAGCGAGTGATTCCGGCGCTCTCCTACGAAGCCGTAGCAGCCCCATTCCGTGCGGGTTCGTCCATAGGATTAGCACAAGGGGTTCGTTGTGAGCAGCCTATTGCCCCTGATCAGTTCAATGACTCCCTCCTGCTCCAGATTTTTCAACGCGACGTAAAGCTCGTCCGATGTAAACCCATCGGCGCTGAGCGGTACGCCGATATGGTACAGGTCGATTGCATCTGAGGGGGCAGCACCAAGGATCCGCAGGCGTTCCACAATGGCGGCTTTGGTTCGTCAAGTCGGCTCTCGGTCCCTCTTCCCCCAAAATGGTCCGGTCGGGACCCGCGCACAGCTGATCGAATTCCGCGACATGCTGACCGCGGTGCGCGATCGGGTGGCCGCCCTGAAGCACCAAGTTAAATCTGTTGATGAGATCATCGCCGCCAAGCCGACGGCCGCCTTCAACGCCAAATGGGGTAATTTCGTTTTCAACGGCGATCGGTTTACAAATAGGGTCTACACCGGTCTTCAAGGAGCACACCAATGAGTGAACGTGCCGCAAGCGTAGTTGAACTGACCAGTGCCTATGATTTCTCTGCGACGCTGGATCGCCTCAGCAATGCATTCGAGAAAGCCGGCTTAAAGATATTCGCGCGTATCGACCACAGCGCCGCCGCTACGGAAGCCGGGCTCAACATGCCGCCGACCGTCGTTGTTATCTTCGGCAGTCCGCAGGTGGGCACACCGCTGATGCTCGTAACTCCAGCCCTGGCCCTGGACCTACCGCTGCGCGTTCTGGTGAGAGAAGACAGCAGCGGACGGACGATAGTCGCGCATCATCCTGCCGCGGCAATCACGACTGCGACGGTCCTTACCAGCGAACATCTGGCGCGCTTTTCCAAAGCTGAGACTTTGATCGCCAATACTATAAAGGGTGAAGCTACCTGACCGTCTCGTGTCGGCAGCCCGCTCCAATATCCTCTCAACCACGCAGCATTAAGGGAATTCATCATGGCTCGTCTCCGTACGATCGCATTGCGCGACGCAACGGGCCGGACAGCCGAATTGTTCAGCGCGGTAAAAGCTGCGATTGGCAAGGTTCCCAATAGCTATATCAGAATTGGCGGCAATACTCCGGCCGCCGGGATCAGCAGCACCATGGCGGCGACGTCATGAAAGTTCCATAATATCGCCTTATGCCAGCTAATCGAAATGGTTGGTCGAGGGTTCGAGTTGGTTCAAGGCGGCACACATCGCTCATTTCTCCGTCGAGAAGGCGGGCAACAAAACGCAGACGTTCCTCCATCACCGAAGTCTCTCTCCACGGCATCAACACCTCCCGCCAAAAACGGAAAGTGTTACCCATGTCTCCGGTACAAAACGTCACCTATGTCTCAGGTCGGGCAGTCAATTATTGGCAATGTGCCTGCGAAGTCACCTTACAACTTATGCTTCAGAACCGGATCACGACCCCGAAAATTGGCCCGTATTCGATTACGTCGAAGTCGAAGCCGTCGTTGCTGTAGTCGACACCGAGGGCACGATAGCCTCCGACCGCTGAGAACGACTGGTTCCATTGATAACCAACGCCGGCCAGCACATCCCATGCAAAGTCGGAAGCTGCTCCAAAGCCGCCGATCATTCCCCAACCGGTCAAATACCAGGACGGCGATAGGTCAACACGTGCCTTCGCCCCAACCATGGGGTCGACCCAGGTGTTTGTCTCGCTGCCGCTTAACGCGGCAAGCGGGGGCCCGCCCGCAGAAAGGGCAATGTCGACCTCGTTGTCGACGTTCCAGAGACGGGCGCCCGCCATGAGATCCACCGTTACCGCTGGCTGCGCAACAACACGGTATTCGCCCATCAGGGTTCCGGTCAGGCTGCTGGTCTCGAGAGTCCCGGCTAAGTTGAGGGGGACGCCCGCAACCGTTCGTGTCACTGACTTCTCCACCTCCAGCTTCAGGTAGATCAGGTCGCCGAATACGCCCCAGGTTCCGTTGTGCGCCTCACCGACGATCATGCCTCCGAAGCGGAGATTGTCGAAAATATCACGAAACGGCACATCCACCTCGATGGGCTGTCGTCCGCGAACCCCAACATCGCCGTTGATGCTGCCAGCCCAGAAATAAGGCGCAAGGCTGAGCGTCCAGCCGCCAGGATCGGAAGCGGTTTGAGGCGGCGCTGCATTATCGATATCCGCCGCCCAGACTTGCGAAACGAGCGCCGAACTCACAGCCAGCGCCAGTGCCCTCATGAAACTCCGGTAACAGGTCATTCGGCAGTTCCCCTCCGCCTTCTGTTCCTACGAATCTCCAAGCGGACAATATATCGAAGGATAATATTAGTAACGGCCTATGTTCGTAGAGAATTGCGAGGAAGCCTCGCTGTTCACCCACTGTGGCATCAGCAACACTCTCAATCTGGAAGCGAAGATCTTTTTATGTTATATTGCTAATATTGGACGATGGTCCGTTGGGAGGACGGATAGAGGAGCCTCACAAAACCATTTCTGAATCAATGCGCGCCGTTCCACTATTCGTGACGCGAGAACCCAAAAACCTTAGCATATGATGTTTGCCTTACCCGCCGCGACATAAGGGAAGGCAAGCGGCGGAGTCATCATACACTCAAATCGATGAAACGACTGCCAACAAGGGCGAAACGCCCGATCTTCGCACTTTTCTGGCTTCAACACAGGAGTTATGAGATGAAGAGCAACATTGGCATTTACAGTCTCTTCGCATTTACGATCGCATCAACATTCTGGGCGGCGACCCCTGAACCTCTCGCCCAGGAGATGCGAAAACCCAATATCCTTTTCATCGTGTCCGATGACACAGGCTATGGCGATCTCGGCCCTTATGGCGGCGGCGAAGGCCGTGGCATGCCGACGCCGAACATCGACAAGCTGGCTGACGAAGGAATGACGTTCTTTTCCTTCTACGCCCAGCCGAGCTGCACGCCCGGCCGTGCAGCGATGCAGACCGGGCGCATTCCAAACCGCAGCGGCATGACGACGGTTGCTTTCCAGGGCCAGGGCGGCGGCCTGCCGGCGGCCGAGTGGACGCTTGCATCGGTGCTAAAGCGAGGCGGCTACCACACCTACTTCACCGGCAAATGGCATCTCGGCGAGGCCGACTATGCGCTGCCGAACGCTCAGGGCTATGATGAAATGAAGTACGCCGGGCTTTATCACCTGAATGCCTACACCTATGCCGACCCGACGTGGTTCCCGGACATGGATCCGGCACTAAGGGCGATGTTCCAGAAAGTGACCAAAGGCGCCCTCTCCGGCAAAGCCGGCGGGCCGGTGACCGAAGACTTCAAGATCAACGGCCAATATGTCGACACGCCCTTGATCGACGGCAAGGAAGGCGTCGTCGGCATTCCGTTCTTTGACAGTTACATTGAGAAGGCGGCCCTCGAATTCCTCGATGAAGCCGCCAAGACGCCGGACGAACCATTTTTTATCAACGTCAACTTCATGAAGGTGCACCAGCCAAACATGCCGGCGCCTGAATTCGAGCACAAGTCGCTGTCGAAGTCGAAGTACGCAGACTCGATCGTGGAACTCGACACCCGGATTGGCCGGATCATGGACAAACTGCGTGAAACCGGAATGGACCGGAACACGCTGGTTTTCTACACGACGGATAACGGGGCATGGCAGGACGTCTATCCGGATGCCGGATACACCCCGTTCCGCGGCACCAAAGGCACCCTGCGCGAGGGCGGCAACCGTGTTCCTGCGATCGCAGTATGGCCAGGCAAGGTCAAACCTCGAACCAAGAATCACGATATCGTCGGTGGCCTCGACCTGATGGCGACATTCGCCGCAGTCGGCGGGGTGCCGCTGCCCGACAAGGACCGCGAAGACAAGCCCATCATCTTCGACAGCTATGACCTCTCGCCGATCCTGCTCGGCACCGGAAAATCAGAACGCAAATCCTGGTTCTACTTTACCGAAAACGAACTTTCCCCCGGCGCGATACGCGTTAACAACTACAAATTTGTGTTCAATCTCCGTGGCGATGACGGAGCCCAGACGGGCGGCCTGGCGGTCGATTCAAACCTCGGGTGGAAGGGTGCCGAGAAATATGTAGCCACGGTCCCTCAGGTGTTCGATCTGTGGCAGGACCCGCAGGAACGTTATGACATTTTCATGAACAACTTCACCGAGCGGACCTGGATGGGTGTCGTCATGGGCGAAGAACTGAAGAAGATCATGGCGACCTACGTGCAGTACCCGCCTCGCAAGCCCCAAAGTCTGACCTACAACGGCCCGATCACGCTATCGGATTACGAACGCTTCCAGTGGGTACGAGACGAGCTCGCGAAGGAAGGCGTCTCGATCACGCTGCCAACCGGCAATTGATTTGAGCACGGCGGCCCGGATCCGGGCCGCCGTCTTCTAGCTAGACGGTCTATCTGACCCTCGCATCAAGAACCCTTGGGAGGATGCCCAATGTTCGCCATTCAAGGTTTCTTCAAACCGGCCCGCGACGGAGCGCTGGCTGTTGCGGCGGCGTTTCTGTTTGTCGCTTCGGCGCAGGCCCAGAGCGATCCCCTGCCGTCGTGGAACGACACGACTCCTAAAGCGGCCATCGTCGCCTTCGTCGGGAAGGTGACAAAGGAGGGTTCGCCGGAGTTTGTCCCGGTACCGGAGCGCATCGCTGTGTTCGACAATGACGGCACCCTGTGGGTCGAGCATCCGATGTACACCCAGCTCGCCTTCGCGCTCGACCGCGTGAAGGCGCTCGCTCCGCAGCATCCGGAATGGAAGGATACGCAGCCGTTCAAGGCAGCGCTCGAAGGCGACATGAAGACGCTGGCCGCCTCGGGCGAAAAGGGCCTTCTGGAACTCGTCATGGTCACCCATGCGGGAATGACCACCAGCGATTTCCAGAAAGTCGTGACCGACTGGCTTTCCACCGCGCGCGACCCCAGATTCAAGCGGCCTTACACCGAACTCGTCTATCAGCCGATGGTCGAGCTTCTTGCATATCTGCGCGCCAACGGCTTCAAGACCTTTGTCGTTTCGGGCGGCGGCGTGGAATTCATGAGGCCGTGGGCGGAAAAAGCTTATGGCATTCCACCGGAGCAGGTCGTCGGCTCCTCGATCAAGACCGAGTTCAGGATGCAGGACGACACTCCAACCCTGTACCGCCTGCCCGAAGTCAATTTCATCGATGACAAGGCCGGCAAGCCGGTCGGTATCAACCAGGAGATCGGCCGGCGGCCGATCGCAGCCTTCGGCAATTCCGATGGGGATCTCGAAATGTTGCAATGGACGACGATGGGCGGTGCGCCTGCACGCCTCGGCGTGCTGATCCATCACACCGACGCGGATCGCGAATATGCCTACGACCGTGACACTGAATTCGGCCGCCTCGACAAGGCGCTCGATGCGGCGGCGATAACCGGATGGACCGTGGTCGACATGAAGAGCGACTGGAAGGAAGTATTTCCGCAACGATAGGATTTGATCACGACCGCGGGAGGCGTGTGACCGGTGACCAGAACATTGTTCACCATTGTAGGACTTGCGCTTTTGGCCATTCTGATCTCGTCTATCACCGGCCCCTTCACAAGCGCGGAGGCAGAAAACGGCCCGGTGACGTCGGACCCACTTATCGCTTCTCACGAAGGATTTGTTGACGAGAAGGTCTGCACTTCGTGTCACGCCGAGCAGGCGGCCGCCTTTGCAAAGTCCCATCATGCCAGGGCCATGGCCGTTGCGGACAACATCACGGTTCGCGGCGATTTCAACGACAGCAGCTTCGAGCACGGAGAAATCGACGCCGAATTCTTCAAGCGAGACGATCGCTTTTTCGTTCGGACCGAAGGGCCGGATGGCAAGCAGCGAGACTTCGAAGTCAAATACACGTTCGGCTACGAGCCGCTGCAGCAATATCTCGTCGACATCGGAGGTGGACGACTGCAGGCACTGGACATCGCCTGGGATACAGCGAAACAAGAGTGGTTCTGGCTGGGAGACGGGCAGCCGTCCAAGCCGGGATCGACATTCCACTGGACCGGCCTGTTCTACCGGTGGAACCGCACCTGCATCGACTGCCATTCCACCGATCCGCGTGCGAATTTCGAGGCCGCGACAGGGTCATATCGATCCTCTTACGTGGCGACCAGTATCGGATGCCAATCATGTCACGGCGGCGGTGCTCGTCATGTTGACTGGGCGAAAAGCAACTCGATAGGCTCCAGCGCCCAGTCAACGGTCGCGATGCCGAAGGTGGAGATGGACACCTGCTTTGCCTGCCATTCACGGAGGATCAAGCTACGCGATGGGTTCGAACCTGGAAGAGCCTACCTCGACTATTTCTCTCCTGCGCTGATGCGCCCGGACCTGTATTTCCCGGACGGGCAGATACTCGACGAGGTCTTCGAATACGGCTCCTTCCAGCAAAGCAAGATGTCGCGGGCGGGCGTCGTCTGCGTCGACTGCCATCAACCCCATGAAGGCACGCTGCTCGCCGAGGGCAACGGCTTGTGTACGCGGTGCCACGCGGAGACTGGTTCTGCAAGGTTCACCAGCTTCGACCCAAAAGGCACGTTCGATGCCATTAGCCACACTGGGCATCCTCAGGGATCGGCCGGCGCGCGGTGTGTAAACTGTCATATGCCCCAACGCACCTACATGAAGGTCGATCCGCGTCGCGACCATTCCTTCGTCATCCCACGTCCCGATCTTTCCGAAGCCTACGGCATCCCCAATGCGTGCACCTCATGCCACAGTGACAGGACGAATGCCTGGGCCGCCGAAAAGATGGATCAATGGTACGGCACGAATTGGCGCAAGCGTCAGACGGTTACCCACGCATTCGCGGCGGCCGCCAAGGGCGAGCCAAGCTCGATCGATGCATTGCGTGCATTTTTGGCAGACCGCGAGCAGTCCGGCTTTGTGCGAGCGAGTGCGGTCGCCGAATTGACGAGGTTAGCCGGACCGGCGGCAGCGGCGGACGTAACGTCGGCAGCGGAAGATAGCGATCCAATCGTGCGGCTGGGGGCCGCGGAAGCCGCCGTCAACTTGCCTCCTGAACTCGGATGGCAAGAAATCGCAACTCTGCTCGGGGACGAGATCCGGGCCATCCGGGTAGCCGCGGTAGCCGCTCTCGGGGGAGCGGTTGCGGAACTGCCCGAAGCCACACGCAAGGCATTCAGCGTCGCTGCGGACGATCTCGAAGCATATGCCAATGCAAATGCCGACGGTGCCGAAGCTCAAGCCCGATATGGGCTGTTTCTGGCGAGACAGGGTCTGATGGACCAGGCCGAGAGTGCCTTTCTCAACGCCATTGCCCTCGATCCAACGCTCGCGGGTTCCCACGCCAACCTTGCAGAATTCTATCGCGTTGCCGGACAGAGCGAAAAGTCAGAGCTTGCCTACCGCTCAGCTATCAAAGGCCTGCCGGACAACGCCGCGCTTCGCTACGGTCACGCGCTCGCGCTGGTGCGCCTGAAGGCCATGCCCGATGCCATTCGGGAGCTCGAAGCCGCGGTTCGGCTCGAACCGGACAACGCGCGCTATAGAATCACTTTCGCAATCGGTCTGGATTCGGTTGGCCGAACGGAAGAGGCATTCTCGCTTCTGGATGGAGCGATCGCCGACCAAACACGCGACGCCGACCTCATCGGTACGGCGATCGCGCTTGGAATGAAACTGGGACGCCACGACGAAACATTGAAGCTCGCGGAGCAACTCGCGAGGTTGCAGCCGGACAATCCAAATGTCACCTCGCTTTTGCGACAGCTTCGAAGCACATCATATCCGCATCAACCGCAGGCAGGCCCCAATGATGATCGATAATTCTGCATATGATCATCAGTTGAATAGTCTTGTGCGAATACGCAACTCGTCGCCGACAGAGGCAACCGCGGCGATACCGCATTCGAATTAACAAGTGGTGCTTCGTAGTCTATACATTCGGTGGCAGTACGATGCCGGAGTGCGGATGTGGATTAAAGTTCCGATATCCGGTTTGAGCGCCAATCCCAGACCTTGACGGCGAGAACTCTGATGTCCGCTTTCCGCGTGGGTGTCCTAGCAGCGAACGGTCGGCCATCGGCCCCAAACCAGTCGTTCCGGCCAGGCCAAGTCCATCCTGGGCTAGAGAATCTGCTACATCTAGATACTGTAAGAACAGGGCCAATGGTTCACATCCCATCAAGAGCAGGGGGTGCTCACTCGAGCGATGTTGCTTGGCGATAGATGGAATCGGCTCACACTGCGTCACGCAGTAAGTGAGGATCGCGGGCCATGACGCGGTCCTACACCCGAAAAGGCTGCTCACAGATCTCGGCGCCATCACGTCGGTCTGCAACGACATCGTGATGCTGAGCCCAGCCTGCCTTAGGCAGGCTGGGAAATCCACTAGTCAGAGGACCGAGACGTTCTCCGCCTTCGATTTTCCGGTCTTGCGGTCCTGTCCGATCTCGAAGCTGACCTTATCGCCTTCGCGGAGGGAACCGCCGCGTTGCAAAGCAGACACGTGAACAAATACATCTTGTTCACCACTATCAGGCGTTATGAAGCCGAAGCCCTTGTCGTCGTTGAAAAATTTGACCGTACCCGTTGGCATGAGAAATCTATTCCCTGTGTCGTTTGTCCAAATTTCGCAGCGGAAGCTACAGCGCCAACGCTCGTTGATCAACAGTGAGCATGAGGTGGCCGCTTTGTGGCGAACTGCGACGGTGCTCATGATCGATTTCGGTGAGCTTTGCTGGCGCCGAAGAAAGGAACTCGGGAGAATGGACTGTGAAGCCAATTACCGTTCGTTCGCAAGGCTTACGGCAGCGGCCTTCGCGCGCCTCGCTGCCGCAAACACCCGAAAACGAGCTTCCGGGTGGATGTTTGTTGTCTCGGCTCGCTTGGCCAATCCAGCAGAAGCATTACCACCACGATCCAAATCCCTGAAACACGGGATCATGTGCTTGGCCTCGGTTACAGGTGTAGGTGAATTTGCCGTCTGTAAGACGGGAATGTAACAGCCGCGTTCCAGATCTGTCTCCGAGACATAGTCAGGAGATTTTCATGCCGACCGTGCAAACCGAGCCCACCGCGCGTTCCCATGCTCGAGGCCATCACCTCCGGATCGTCACGGTCGATGGAATGATCGTCACGTTCGGGACGGACGGTCGCGTGGATATTCGAGATGTTCCACCCGAGCCGGCTTCGCCTGTCCACCGTGAAACAGCAGAACCGCTGCTTCAGAGGCTGGCTAAGCTTTTTATCGAGGCGTTTGCGCTTGCGGGCGCATCGCTGCATCCGACGGTCGTTCATTGGCCGGGTGATTGGTCTTGAACGAGACCTGCTCGCTCCACCGAATCTGCGTGCCGCGGGCAGGGGCTGGCGAGCCGCCTCCTATGAGACGCCCGAGGATGCGGCCGGTCAAATGCGGCATGTCGTCGGATGGGCGTCACCTAAACCAAGGGCGCCGGCTGAATCCCTGATAAATTCGTTTATGAGTTGAAGCTCGCCGCGCGCGCGAACGTCTGACATACTCGCAATCGGCCGGGGCGCAATTTCGCTAAGCCAGTGCCGTTTAGGCGGCCTTCGGATCCGGTCGATGGTTTTTCGCTCGTCTGCGAGCAAATCCCGGCACTTTGTTTTTTCGTGCTTTTCCCGAGGAGTACCAGCGCTCGGGGTTACAGTTGCAACGTAGTTTCCACGTTTGGAAACGCGGCCGAAATTCTCAAAAGCGACAGACAGTCCGTTGGCCTAACGACGGGAGTCTCGTTATGAATAGCAGTCTTTCAATATCTCTGGCCCTGGGTGTGTCGCTTATTTTAGCGAGCGCTGCGCATGCCGATATTCTCATCGGCGTTGCAGCACCTCTCACCGGGCCGAACGCTACCGTTGGCGAGCAGTTCCGCAAGGGCGCGGAAAAGGCGGTTGCGCAAATCAATGCGGCGGGCGGAATAAACGGCGACAAGATCGTCCTCGAACTCGGCGACGATGCATCCGATCCGAAGCAGGGGATTTCCGTCGCAAACAAGTTCGTTTCCGATGGCGTCCAATATGTGATTGGCGACTACAATTCCGGCGTATCGATCCCCGCCTCGCAGGTCTATGCCGAGAACGGCATCCTGCAGATCACCCCCGGTTCGACCAATCCGACGTTCACCGAGCAGGGACTCTGGAACACGTTCCGGGTATGCGGACGTGACGACCAGCAGGGTGCAGTGGCCGGTAACTACATCTTGAAAAACCTCAAGGACAAGAAGCTCGCAATCCTGAGCGACAAGACCGCCTACGGTGAAGGGATTTCCAATGAGGTGAAGCGGACGGTCAATACGGGCGGCATGACCGAGGTCATGGACGAGGGGGTCACTGTCGGTGACAAGGACTTCTCCGCGATCATCTCGAAGATGAAGGCTGCGGGTGTGGAAACCATCTACTTTGGCGGTCTCTACACCGAAGGCGGCCTGATCGTAAGGCAGGCGGCGGATCAGGGGCTGCATGCGGTCCTGATCGGTGGCGATGGTATCACGTCGAGCGAATTCGGTCAGATTGCCGGCCAGGCTGCAGCGGGCACTTTGATGACTTTTGCGCCGGATCCTCGTCTCAATCCTGCCGCGAAGGCCATCGTGGCGTCGTTCAGGAGCGATGGGTTCGAGCCGGAAGCCTATACGCTGTATTCGTTTGCGGCGCTCGAGGTCCTAAAGGCAGGATTTGCGCAAAGCAATTCCCTCGATCCGCAGAAGGTGGCGGATGCCTTGAAGCACATGAGTGCGCCAATTCCCACCGTGATCGGCAAGCTTGAGTTCGACGAAAAGGGCGACCGCAAGGACGAGGACTACACCATGTACGTCTGGAAGGCCGATGCGAGCGGCGCCATGACCTATTCCATGCTGCCTTAAGAGAGGAGTGACCGGCGCCCGGTCACCGACCGGGCGCCGGTCCTACGTCATCGTTGGTTCTATCGTGAATTCCTTGTCCTAGACAGAGATCGCCGCATCGAGATGGCTGCCGATTTTCGAAAAGTGATTGAGAAGTATGGTTCTCGTTTTCGCCCTTGCGAAATTGGCTCGTTCAGCTGTTCTGCAGCCGAGACATCCCGATTGCAATTGTGACGCTTTTGTCGAGGGCCGGACTTTTCCGGAACTATGCAGCAACTGCCGCCAGTCACAATCCAAGACGTTTGTCGACGGCAGTGCCCCACCAGACGCGCATGGGCAAGCGACGGCGCAATGCAAAACCAGACAGCGCAATAGCGATGAAAACGAATTTCGATGGAAAAAACTTGTGACATATTCCTTTGCAACCCTGTCAGGGGCGCAGGGAATTGGTTCGAGAAAATTCGCACCTGGACGACAAATCCCGGATTAGGTGTTAGGACCAGCAGCCTTGATGGGGATAGCAGCTATGCGCTAGCCGCCTAAGCTGCGGTGGTGAGGACGAGGGTAGATCGGCAGCGGGTAGGCGTCGTGAACCCGCAACGCACTTTCACCGAGAGGGGTCCTCTTCCGCAGCCACGGTCGCGCCGGAGGCAGCTCCCGCCTTGCTCTTCAGCTACGAAGTCGTGGAATAAGGCGCGTGGAACTGCGCCCGTATTCCAAAGCGGACGGTCCGATCGGGTCGAAGTGGCGTCAATCCGAACGCCGCCCGAGTCTGACAACGGGTCAATATCACAACGTGACAGTCCTTTATCCTTCAAGATCCGATCATCCAGGACCTCCAGCGCTGTTCGCATCCGCCGCATCTCGGCCGCACGGGCCAATCCGTGCCACGGCGTGGCAAGTAACGATAGGATCGATGATCCGCGACCGGATGAGGTGTCCGTGCCTGGGCTTACTTCTCGCTGCGGTTTGGCGATGCGCTCTTCTGCGCTGGACGTGTTCGGGATTGGGCCGCGAGCTCCAGGAAGCGGAAAGATCCAGCTTTCAGGCCCGAGCTATCCAGCACGCAACGAGTCTTGGTCATGCTTGGGGACATGTTCCTCCTCATCGGGCACATGGCGGTTTTCCGGATGCAGGCCGGCACAAGAGAGCTCAAGACCCTCCATGATATTCGATATCGCCCGGGATAGAGCCACCTTGAGCCAACCTCCTCTGTCGTCGACGACGATGGGTGGCTCCGGTTTGAACATGAAAGGCAGGATGGCCTCGAGATCCGACGGTTCTCCTTCCCATTCGCGTACGCGGTTGCTGTTGGCAGCGATGATGGCGCGCGGTGAATTTCCTTTTTGTTGCATTTGCTTTTCTCCACTAACTGTCGAGTGTCGACAGCAGAGAGATTGCTGGCGCCCGGCTACAGGAGCGTTTCGAATCTGGAAAAGCAGGTTACGGCTGTAGTTCAGCGGTCCAGAGCCTGTATTCGCCTGTTCGGAGAAACAGGCACTCCTTCGGACGGCAAGAGCCGATCGCAGAGGAACGGCTTCCTTATCCTGCCCCGCCGCCAAAGAAGCGTTATCCTAGAGCCGCTGCGCAATCGCTTCGGCAAGCATCCAATATTTCAAGCGTAGCCTTTCACCACCGCTCTGAAGCTGGGCGGTAACAGTGATCGCTCATTCTCGTCGCTGCTCGGGCCACGGAGCGGACTTAACTCCGGAGAAGGGGCAAGAGCTATGTTTCAACAACAGAGCGATTGAATACCATGAACATTCTCATTGTCTCGACGCCGGCAACGGGTCACCTCAATCCATTGCTTGCAGTCGGCCGAATCCTGATTGCCGAAGGTCATCGGGTCCTTACTTTATCAGGCACAGCCTTGCGCAAGCGCATCGAAAGCATTACGGCTGAATTCCATCCGCTCCCGCCGGGTGCTGACTTCGATCCGGAGGACATCCATTCAATCGCTCCGGAGTTGAAGACCATGCCGCCCGGACCCGAATGGCTGCGCATTGCTATCGAACGCGTTTTCGTCGATACGATTCCTGCCCAGCACCTGGGTCTGCAGCAGGTTCTGCGTGACTTTCCGGCCGATGTCGTCATCGGCGACGATATGTTTTTCGGCCTCCTGCCGATGCTGCTCGGGCCGCGCTCGAAAAGGCCGCCGATCGTTCTTTGCGGCACGTCGATCTTGCACTGGCGCCGCGAAGACAATGCGCCGCATTTTGCGGGCCTGCCACCGGCAGTCACCAAAGCGCAACACGAGGAATATGCGGCGATCGCCCAAGAACACGACAGGCTCGTCAGCCATCCCATCGCCAGACGGGCGGATCTGTGCCTCATGGAACTCGGCGTCCAGCCGCTGTCGACAGCTCTTTTCGATTCGGTCGTGGAGCTTGCGGATGCCTATATGCAGCTGTCGGTTCCGAGTTTCGAGTTTCCCCGTAAAATTCCAACCTCGGTGAACTTCGTCGGAGTCCCGCCTTTCATTCCGAATCAAGCTCCGCTGCCGCCCTTTGCTCACGAACTGGATGGCTCACGCAAGGTCGTCCTGGTGACGCAGGGAACGGTTGCGAACCACGATTTCAACCTTCTCGTCGCTCCAACGCTTGCGGCGCTCGCCGACGAATCCGACGTGCTTGTGGTCGCGACCGCCGGTGGTCGCCCGACCGATGCCATACCAGGCCCAATTCCAAGCAACGCGCGTCTTGCCAGCTATCTGCCGTTCGAATGGCTGCTGCCGAAGGTCGATGTGCTGGTCACCAATGGTGGCTACGGCAGCGTCAACCAGGCCCTGAGTCTCGGGATTCCTCTCGTCACCGCCGGACTGACTGAGGACAAGGCTGACGTGAACGCGCGTGTCGCCTGGTCCGGCGTCGGAATTGATCTCAAGACCAATGAACCGACACCATCCGCGCTGAAGCAGGCCATTCGCACCGTGCTAGACGAGCCGTGCTATCGGTCGCGCGCGCTGCTGATGGCCGAGGAATTCGCCGAGATCGACACGCGAAGTGAAATTCTGAGGATCGTCAGCCAAGCCGCCAATCGTTCTGCTGACAGCGATTTAAGAATGAAAGAGCTTGCGATCGCAGCCCGGGCACGGCTTGCACGTCGCCAATAGATCGCTCGTCGGCAAGCTGCCTCTTTAATGTCGCGGATTTTTTGGCACGGTGAAGCAGTTGAGCCTGCGTCAATGTTGGCGCAGGAAGCAGAAAGCAGTTCCTGGAAAAAGGAAGAGGCGACCCGTCAGGCTGCCCTTGATCGCGGTGTCCGCTATAGCCGAAGCCGAGCCCGGCCGGGGAACGGACGCAAATGCACCCGAGGCGATACCCGTCAAAGGCCTACGCGATGTCTTTTGGCGGCTGGTCCACGAAGTCAGCGATGATCGTGTGACGCTTATCGCGGCCGGAGTGACGTTCTACCTCTTGTTGGCACTGTTCCCCTCGTTGTCGGCGCTCGTCGCGCTCTACGGGCTGATCGCGGATCCGGCCACCGTGGCTGACCACCTCCGGGAGCTGTCAGGACTTCTTCCGCCGGGCGCAAGTTCGACCGCCATCACTTCCCGAGGAAACGAGCTAGGCTCGCGAATCGCGATAAGCCAAGGACCGTCTCGACCGGGCGCCAATAATCGCACGCGCCTGATCCCGCCTTCGTATGCCAAGGCCCCTACGGCATCTTATTGAAGAGCTTCAGCCTCGACCGCACGACCTCCTGCACCGAGGAAACCGCAACCGGCAAGATCTTGTACGGGACCACTTCGGACTTCTCCTTCGCCAGCCCTTCCTCGAGGCCGCGCCGCCAGGCGATGCGCAGCTCCGTGTTGATATGCACGATGTTGATGCCGGCATCGATCGACTTCTTCAGGTCGGCATCCGCCGTCCCCGATCCGCCATGCAGCGTCAGGAAGACTTCGGTCGCCGCCTTGATTTCCCGGATGCGGTCGATCCTCAGATGCTTCTTGGTTTCGCCCTCCACCATGCTCTGCACCATGCCATGGGCGTTGCCGACTGCCGGCGCGAGAACATCAATCCCCGTCGCCTCGACGAATTGCCTCGCTTCCGCCGGCGTCGTCAAGATCGGGTCGTGCGTGTTGATTTGCTTGTGAATTTCCGACCCCGTTCCGATATCGCCGATCTCTCCCTCGATCAGGATCGCCGGGTTTATGGACTTCAGCTCCTCGATCGCCTTTCTCGTCCTCCTGATATTCTCTTCGACCGGTAGGGCGGAGAGATCGAAGACGACGGAATCGAACCCGGCCTTCGCGGCCTCCAGCGCGCTCTCCAGCGAATGCGTGTGATCGGCATTGAGATATATCGGCCAGTCGAACTCTTCCCTGAGGCTTTTCACCACAGCGGCAAGCTGCCTCGTCCCGAAAAATTTCCGCTCCCCTTCCGACGCACCGATGATGACAGGTACCTTGACCTCCTGCGCGGCGCCGAAGACCGCCTTGACGAGTGTGAAGTCGGAGACATTGAAATGCCCGATCGCCACACGATCGGCTTCGGCCTTCTGAAGGATTTCCCGAAAAGTTTTCATGAACGCTCCGTTGCTAATGATAGATCACCTGCATCAAACAAATGTCGCCACAGCCGTCTGATACCTTCTGGCAAAGCCCCGGCATACAAAGCAGTTCCGGGTCGATTCCATGCTTGCTGCCGACGCCACCATTGCAAACCGAGGCTATCAATTCATGACAGAAGATACCACGAATGATCGCCTCTCGAGTGAAACTTCTTCAGAGACATATGCAGAACATCGAATGAGGACGGACTTTAGTGGCAAGCTGGACCTCTCACGAAGGGACTGACAGATATCAGTGTGAGGCGCGAGAGAGGCCGCGACTCCCCTTCTCCCCAATAGGCTATCAGATTCACACATTGTCGAAAGCGGATCGGGGGATCCGCCGACGGGCCGGCGTTCTTTGCGATGAGTATCGTGGCTGTGCCGGCACTTGGGTTCGCCGTGTGGCTCCAATTTTCCTTGGATCCACCTGTGTGCGCACATCTCGTTCCAACCTTGCCTCTGACAGTTGTGGCGTGCGTGATATTGCTGCGGCCGCTGAAAGGCTAGCTTGTCCGCTCCGAATATTTTCATAAGGCCGAGGAAGGCCGCATTGATCGCGATTGGCGACGCTGAGCTCGGTGACATCCTCATCAAGACGAGAAGCGAGCGGCTTCTTCAGTGGATGGACCAGGAGGGATTCGTGTTCTTCGCTGGCTGAAGAAACGAGCGGCGATTGTTGAACTCGCGGCGTCCACATGACGGCGATGGGCTATTGAACGCCGTCAACCTCCAGGTGGGCCGTGTAGACGGATTTGACCCAAGGGAAGCCGGCGGCGAGAGCAATGAAGGCGAAGAAGTTTCGCATGGTCTTTTCGCCGCGCAGGCGATGCGTTTGAACCGCTTGACCTTTCCAATAGCCTGCTCGATCCGAGCGCGGTCCCTGTAGAGCGCTGCTCCGAGAGGCCGGGTTCATTTGGAGAACGTGCGGAGCGATGATAAGCGGTGCTATTGGACCTTCGCGGGCGTATTTGTGAGAAGCTTGCAACGTCTAACGCGATGGTTATTCGCAGGCCAACAGCTGCTGCCGAGGATCAGTTTGCTGGTAGGATGTTCTGATTGAGGCTGAAAAAATTGGTTGGATCGTATTCGGCCTTCAGTCTCGCCAAGCGCTTATAGTTCGGGCCGAACGCGGCGCGAATCGTGCTCGCCGGCTCGTCGCCGAGGAAGTTCAGGAAGTAGCCGCCGCTGGAGTAGGGACGCAGCGCATCCCACATGGTTCGCGCCCAGCCGGTATGCCGGTCACTATCGGCGGGGTCCGTCCATTGCGCGTTGATGCCGATGTTGAACTGCGCCTGGCGCTGGCCGAAGGCGGTGTTGGTGGGGCCGACCCGGCTGGCGGCGCCGCCGTAGAATTCGATCATGGCGGCGGACTGCGGCGATTCGATGCGGTTGCCATGATCTACGATCAGTTCGATGGCCTCATCGCTCAGCTCGGTCAGGAAGGTCGACTTCCAATAGTTGAAGGTGTTGTCGAGGATGGAGGCATCGAACAGCGCCTGCATCGCTCCGAAGCGCATCGGTTGCACGGCATCCATCAGCGGCGTGCCGAAGCTTCGCAAAGGCTGTACCACCCGCTCCCCCTCCGTGATATCGCCGCTGTAGCACAGGATCACGGCCGTGACCGGCGCGCCTTCCGGAGTCGAGATCAGCCCGGCATAGGCCGTGAGCTCCTCCGGCGCCGTCGCCATGAAATCCCGATAGTGCCGGAAGAGCGCCGCGGCGACATCGCGCGGATAAAGCACGACGCCGCTCAGGACCGTTGTCACCGGATGCGCCCGGAATAACAGAGAGGTGACGATGCCGAAATTGCCACCGCCGCCGCGCAGGCCCCAAAACAGGTCCGGATGGCACTCGGCATCGGCGGTGATCATCTCTCCCTTCGCCGTGACGACCTCGCAGGACAGAAGGTTGTCGCAGGTCAGGCCGTGCTTGCGCACCAGCCAGCCGACGCCGCCGCCGAGCGCCAGCCCCGCAACGCCGGTCCGAGAGACGACGCCGACAGGGACCGCTAGGCCATGCAGCTGGGTCTCGCGGTCCAGCTCGCCCAGGGTGGTGCCGCCGCGCACCCGCACCGTGCGCTGCCGCGTGTCGACGAAGACTCCGGTCATGGTTGACAGGTCGATGACGATGCCATCGTCGCACAGGGCGCGGCCGGCGACGTTGTGGCCGCCGCTGCGGATCGCGACCAGCAGGTCGTTCGCCCGCGCGAACTTGACGGCCCGGACCACGTCCGTCGTACCGGCGCAGCGCGCGATCAGCCCCGGGCGCTTGTCGATGCTGGCGTTCCAGATCTGCCGCGCGGCGTCGTAGGCGTCATCCTGCGGCAGGATCACCTGCCCCGCGAAGCCCTCTCGGAATGCAGCGATTGCCGCGGTATTGACTACGGCGCCGTCGCGACGTTTAAGCTGGGGATAGCGCATCATCTTCTCCACAGTACGAGTGAATCCGCGAAACCTGTTTCGGCGTCGTTACATGTTCATGTCAAAAATCGATTAGGTTGGTTTCGAATGTAGCCGGCGCAGTGCCGCGAGTACGGCTGCGTGGACGGATTTGACCAAGATGAGGCCGGCGACGAGAGCAACGAAGGAAGCTCCCCGCGCGAACGCCAAGCGCCTTGTCGTTCTGCCCCCTTTGCGCCCGCTGCCGAAACATGGGCGCGGGACGATGGCACTGTCGAACATCTGTACCGGATGCGCCCCGAGAGGGATGCGAGGTGGTCGAAGAAGAGCTCGAATACGCCCGCCTTGTTCGATCGGTCGAACCGCTTCCACAAAACACGAACCTCTTTTCGACCACCTAGCTATGCGGCCCGTCACTATCCATTCAATATTCCCTGCCAACGTTACAGCTGCAACCATCCGACGGGCGATCGCAACTTGCCTGTAACCTAATCGGCTTAGCCACAGCGGCAGCGCCGTCTCCATGGTGTCCGATAGACATGGGCGGCTCTCCGAGACGTGCGCTTCTCCCGAATAGGGAGGCAAATGTTACGGAACAGAAAATTCACCCTTGCTGGCCGGAATGATCGGTCGGAGGTGGCGCCGGGAGACCGTTTTCCTGATGCGCATACCTTCCGTTTCACGATCAAAAGGAGCGTTCCTGACGCGTGGTGCAGTGACCGAGCCGAACCAACAGTTCGCCTTGGATCGTAGAAGGAGACCAGGATGCATGAGATCGTACCCGAATTATCGATTCATAAGGC
>NZ_JBNDHT010000108.1:0-24505 GCF_056755115.1 Rhizobium sp. SVR5-2C
GGCGGTGACCCCGCGTGAGAACGGTTCAGGCTGGATAACCTGCGGCGTCTCAGTGACCTGCACAGTCAGCGTTCCGTAGCTGACTGCAACCGGCGAGACGCGCACGTCCGCTCCGATCACGATCGTGCCGGTGCGTTCATTGATCACCACCTTCGCCGGCGTATCGGTGTCGACGGCGAGATTTTCGATATCCGCCATCAATCGTGTAAGGTCCGCCTCACGCGGCTTCTGCACAACCACCTCCTGTGCGTCCTTGGGCTCCGCGACCGGACCGCCGAAGCGAGCGGACGCATACCGGTTCACGACGTCGCTAATGCGCACGGCCGTCGAGAAATCCGGATTGCGGAGCTGCAGCACGAGATTGACAGAATCCTTGAAGTGCGAGGGGAGTTCGCGCTCGATAATTGCGCCGCCCGGAACGCGACCGGCGGTCGTGACGCCTTCGGTCACGGTCGCCGCCTGGCCCTGTGCCTGAAAGCCCGACACGACAACAGAACCTTGCGCTACGGCATAGATCTGGCCATCCGCACCTGAGAGGGACGTCATGATGAGCGTACCGCCGCGCAGCGAGGTCGCATCGCCGAGCGAACTGACGGTAACGTCAATGCGGCTGCCGGGACTCGCGAAGGGCGGAAGGTTGGCCGTGACCATGACGGCGGCCGTATTCTTGGCGTTGGATTGTCCGCCTTGAGTCGAGATGCCGAGGTTCTGGAGCATGGCGCGCATCGACTGCTCGGTGAACGGCGAAGCGCGGAAGCCGTCGCCCGTCCCCTGGAGGCCGACGATGAGACCGTAGCCGATCAGCTGATTGTCACGCCCGGCTTGCAGCGAAGCGATGTCTTTGATCCGCGAGGTCACCGCAAATGCCGGCGTCACATGCGCCATGCACATCGAAAGGGCCGCGAACGCGGCGAAAATGCGAGAGACAATCTTCATTTTGCCGCCACGTGTATGGTGCCGTCAGCAAGAACGGTGCCGCTTACGATGACCCCCGAGTCCATGTTGCGAGCGCGGATGACCTGGCCGGTAAAGCCGTCCTCGAGCGGCGAGCCCGCCGCGGAGATCGTCATCGTTCCCATGCTGAAGACGAGACGAATCTGCGAGCCGCGCGTGACCGTATAAGGCTCGCGCAACGCCCCGACCGGAATCGTCCGTCCGGGCAGTAGCGTACGCTTCGAGATCATGCCGCTAACTTCTTCGATGGATTTGGCGTAACCGGCTGCGAGGTTCGGATTCGTAACCTCGACCTCTTGAAGCTGGCCGCCGTCGATCGTTTCCCCGGGGTAGATAATCGCTGTCGGAACGACAGCGTAGCCCATGTCGGCGCCGGCAGCTGCGGCAGGCATGAAACTGCCGTAGACCGCAACCGTTGCCAATGCCGTCAAAGCGACGATATTTCTCGCCCGGCGAAACATCATGTTCTGCCCCTTCTTGTTACTTCAGGTTCTTGCTGACGATGGTGGCCATTTCGTCGGCAGTGGTGATGACCTTGGAGTTCATTTCATAAGCGCGCTGGGCCGATATGAGCTCGGTGATTTCCTTGACCGGATCGACGTTCGACGATTCCAGGTATCCCTGCTTCATGTATGCGTAGCCCTCCTCGTCCGGCGTTCCGACGACCGGGGCGCCGGAAGCAGGCGTCTCCTGGAAGAGGTTGTCGCCGAGCGGCTGGAGGCCGGCTTCGTTGACGAAGCTTGCAAGCGTCAGTTGCCCAAGCGTCGTCGGAGTGGTCTGGCCCGGCAGAAGTGCGGTGACTTCGCCGGAGCGGCTGATCGTGAGCTGCGTGGAGCCCGTCGGAATGGTGATGCCAGGGACGACCTCATAGCCGTCGACCGTGACCAGCTGACCGGTCTCGCTCTTGTTGAAGGCGCCGGCGCGCGAGTAGAGCGTCGTGCCGTCTGGAGCCAGAACCTGGAAGAAGCCCTTTCCGATCAGCGCGACGTCGAGATCGTTGCCGGTTTGGCTGAGTTCGCCCTGGATGTGCAGGTTGCGGACGGCCGACGTCTGGACGCCCAAGCCGATATTGGCGCCTTCCGGCACGATCGCCTGGTTGGCGCGGTTTGCCACGCCCTTCGCGCGTTCGGTTTGGTAGAGAAGATCGGTGAATTCGGCGCGTGCGCGCTTGAAGCCCGTGGTATTGATGTTCGCGATATTGTTCGCGATCACTTCGAGATTCGTCTGTTGGGCGTCCATGCCCGTAGCCGCAATGGCGAGCGCTCTCATCGGTGCGTCCTTAAATCGAGTTACATCTGCATCTTAGTGACATCGAGGAAGGCCGAGACGACCCTGTCACGGACTGCGATTGCGGTTTGAAGCGTCTGTTGGGCCTGCAGCATGGAGTCGACCACCTCGCGGGTGTTCGCCGTGCCCTTGATGCCTGCGAAGGACATGCTTTCCGCACCCTTCAAAGTATCGACCGCCTGGGTCGCCATGTTGCCGAGAACGGAGGCAAAGCTCTGGTCGTTCTTGGCGCTCCCGGCGGCTGACGAGGCGGTAGAGGAATTGTCGGTCGCGATGCTGCCGAGGCCACGCGTTACGGAAAGAGAGCTGACGTTCTGTACATTGCTGATCATTATTGGCTCTTCAGAAGGTCGATCGTGGAGGAAATCAGGTCGCGTGTCTGCTTGATCGTCTGCAGGTTCGCGTCATAGGAACGGTTGGCTTCGCGCATGTCCGCCATTTCAACGAGCATGTTGACGTTCGGCATCTTGACTACGCCACGCGCGTCGGCAGCCGGGTTGCTCGGATCGAATTCCGTGGTGAAATCGGATTCGTCGACACCGAGCTTCTTGATGCCGACGGTCGTCACTCCAGCCGCACGATCGACTTCTTCGCCGAAGGTGATCATCTTGCGGCGATAAGGATCGGCTCCGGGGGTATCACCGGTAGAACGGGCGTTTGCAATGTTTTCCGAGACGATGCGCAGACGTGTCGACTGCGCCTCAAGCCCGGAACCTGCGATCTTCATTGCTGCTGATAAAGGATCCATGACTTACTTCCCTACAGTCATCATCATCATTCGATGAAAGGAGCCGACGAGCGATGTGTTCAGTTCGTACTGGCGCTTGATCTCGCCGCTCTTGGACATTTCCTCAGACAGGCCGACGGTATTGCCGGATTCCTGCACGCCAATTTCTTGGTCGAGCGGAGCTTCCTTCACGTCGATATCGCCGCTGGTGCTGAAATCATTGCCGCTGAGGTGCGCCGGGTTGGTGCGCGCCATCGTGATATCGGCCTTGTCGAGAACAGCCTGGAAGGGCGTCACGTCCTTGGAACGATATTTCGGCGTGTTCGCATTCGCGATGTTGCCGGCCACAACCTCCTGACGGATCGTCAGCCATTCCGCCTGCCGCGAAGCCAAGTCGAAAAGTTGGATGGGTTGCATGGGAACTCTCCGTTTTTACTGAGAGAACCCTAGGGCAGCAATCTTGCGTCAGACTTACGGGGAACTCAGGCTTTCGCCCTGGGTTGTTTTTATTGGGCAGGCCGCAAAAAGAAGGGCTCCGTCACCGGAGCCCTCGACTTCAGTCTGATCGCAGCTGCCGCGATCAGTTGTTCTGGTAAACCTCGCCCTTCGACGTCACGATCACCCATTTGCCGTCGCGTTCTTCCAGCGCTGCCAGGCGGCTTTCGTCCGGAAGGACCGATCCGACACGCACGACATACATGCCCGAGGAGTCTTCGATCAGCGCACGCCCATTGGCGACATGCAGCAACTTGAAACCGGAAGCGGCAGGGAACGGCTGGTCTTCAGACACCGCGGCTCCCTTGTCATCCTCTTTGCCGAGGTTCGAAACAGTCGCGGTGGTCAGCGGATCGAACGGGAGCTCCGGCCTCTTCTCCGGCTTGTTCTTGTTGACCATGGCAAGCGGCGACACGCGGACGTTGCGCGGCGCCCAGTCCGGCAGTTCGCGGGTCCGATCACCTTCCACGACATTGAGGCTGAATTTGTCCTCGTTGAAGAATACGTACCACGGAAAAATAGCCGCGGCTCCCGCAAGCGTCAGGCCCATCACGGTGAGCAAACGGTCGAACATCACCGCCTTCCGCGTTTCCCGTGATTTCAGCGGAGCGATGGCCTCGTCATCATCTTCGAATCTGCTCAAACTAACCTCTGGGTCTTGTCGGGGCCGTCGCCGGCGGGTTCGGAATCCCGGCGGCAGACTTTAGAGCAGCCGCGAGATCGGAGAAAGAGTCGGCCGACGCAGTTTCTCCGGGCGACTGTTTCAAAACATCGTAAATAATTGGTACCTGCTTGACCGCCATATCCAAATCCGGATCGGCTCCCGGCCGGTAACCGCCGATCAGGCGCAGATCTCGCGTTTCTTCGAAACGATGGATGAGGGATTTCAAGCGGGAGACCAGTTTCTCCTGGTCCGGCGTCCACGCCTTGCGGGCAAGACGCGAAATGGACGCCAGCGGATCGATCGGCGGATAGCGGCCTTCTTCGGCGAGGCTCCGTTTCAGAACGAGATGGCCATCGAGAATGCCGCGCGTCGAGTCGGCGATCGGGTCGTTGTGATTGTCGCCATCGACGAGAATCGAAATAATCGCGGTAATGGTGCCCGTTCCCTCCGGGCCCGGGCCTGCACGCTCGAGCAGCCGCGGCAGCTCGGTGAAAACGGATGCCGGATAGCCTCGGGCGATCGGCGGCTCACCGGATGCCGTCGCCACCTCGCGGATCGCGTGGGCAAATCGCGTGACGCTGTCGACGATCAGCAGGACGTTCTCGCCTTGATCCCGGAAATGCTCGGCGATCGTGATCGCCGTCAGCGGCGCCATCTTGCGAAGCATCGGGCTCTCGTCGCTGGTCGCAACGACGACGATCGACTTCTCCATGTTCTCGGCGAGCGTATCCTCGATGAATTCGCGCACCTCACGGCCGCGTTCGCCAACAAGTGCGATGACGACTTTGTCGAACGCGTCGGCCATTGCGAGCATCGACAGCAGCGTCGATTTACCGACACCGGAGCCTGCGAAGACGCCCAAGCGTTGGCCAAGGCAGAGCGGCGAAAAAATATCGATGGCGCGAACGCCGGTCCTGAAGCCCTCTTCGACACGTTTCCGGGTCATCGAAGGTGGAGCGGTGTTGGAAATCGAACGGCGATCGAGACCTTCGACGATCGGGCCGCGGCCATCGATCGGCTCGCAGAGCGAATTGATCGTGCGGCCACACCAGCTTTGGGCCGGCGATATTCGAAAGGCTCCCTTGCGGATGACCGTATCATGGATGCCGATCGGCTCCCCCGGCTCGATCGGGCAGACATAGGCCAGTTCCGGCTCGACGCGCACGACCTCGCCGAGATGAATCCCGGTCGCCGACTTATGCGCGACGAACTCCCCGAGACGAACGTGCCGCGAAAGACCGCTTACTGTATAATGGCCCGCGGCGATCGTCTGGACATGACCGCCATGGGCGACTGCGAACTCAGGCTTGGCATAGCGGCCAACGAGGGCTGCGAGATGCCCCAACTTTGGTGAAAGCGCTTCTTCGGTCAGCTGCGCGTCGGTCATCGTCAAACCTTCCGCTTAGCGGCTGCCGCCCAAGGTCTGGATCGCCTGGTTGAAGGAATTTTCGCTGTCGCTCGTCAGCGAAGCAATACTCTCGAAGGCACGGTTGACTTCGATCAGCTGCGTGATTTCACGCATTGCATTGACGTTGGAATTTTCAAGATAACCCTGCTCGACGCCGACATTGAAGCGGTCCGTCACAGCCCGCGGGGCATCGGTCGTCATGATGCCGCTGTTTTCGTAGCGGAGATAGCCCTTGCCGATGTCCGCCTCGTACAGGCCGAGCGACGCAACCTGCCGACCATTCTGATAAATGATCCCGTCATTGCCAACCTTGGGCTCGCCACCCGCAGAATTCAGCTGGATCGGCGCGCCGCCGGCGTCCAGAACCGGGTACCCGCGTATAGAGACAAGTTCGCCTGTGTCCTTCATGGTGAAGCGACCGTCTTTGGTCAGAACCTGACCCGCCGGCGTATCCAGCGCAAACCAGGCATCGCCCTTGACGGCAAAATCCAGCATATTGCCGGTGTGCTGCAGCTCGCCGGCATCGCCGGAGAGATAGTCGTTACCCTGCGAGACGAAGGCAACCTTTGCGTTCAGCTTGTTCTTGGTGTCGCTCAACATCTCATCGAACTTGACTTCCGTCGCGCGAAAGCCGGTCGTGTTCACGTTGGCCATATTGTCCGCGATCGTGGTCAGTCGCTTTTCAAGTGCCATCTGGGAGGACAGGGAAACATAAAGGCCGGATTGCATCTTGGTAAGCTCCTGGCATTGGGATCAACGGTACGAAAACCGGGTTCGCGCTGCTTGTTCGACCACGGTTTCCGCTGAGGCGGCATCTCAGAAACGGGCGAGTCGGCCCATTCGTCATCCTCAATCTGACGGCAAATCCTTGCGCGAAGCTGGCATACAAATCGCAGCCAAAAGTGGCCAATCATCAGCCTCACGCAAGCCAGCAACCCTATCCCTTGGGTTGAAAACAACGTTCAGGTTTGGACTGACGATGAATATCATTATCGGATTAGTGATCACGGTCGGCTGTATTATCGGCAGCTTCATGGCGATGGGCGGGGAGATCGGAGCGCTGTTTCAGCCCTTCGAGTTCGTCATCATCGCCGGCGCCGGTCTCGGCGGCTTCATCATGGCGAACCCTATGAAGGTCGTGAAAGATTCGGGCAAGGCGCTCGGCGAGGCGTTCAAGCATGCGGTTCCGAAGGAACGCAACTACCTCGACACGCTCGGCGTTCTCTATTCGCTGATGCGCGACCTGCGCACGAAGTCGCGCAACGAGATCGAAGCGCATATCGACAATCCTGCCGAATCCTCGATCTTCCTGACAGCTCCGACGATCCTGAAAAACAAGGAACTGACATCGTTCATCTGTGACTACGTCCGCCTGATCATCATCGGCAATGCCCGCTCGCATGAGATAGAGGCGCTCATGGACGAAGAGATCAATACGATCCTGCACGACAAGATGAAGCCCTACCACGCCATCTCGATCATGGGCGACTCCTTTCCGGCAATCGGCATCGTCGCGGCCGTTCTCGGCGTCATCAAGGCGATGGCGCACATCAACGATTCGCCGGAAGTGCTCGGTCACCTGATCGGCTCGGCCCTCGTCGGAACCTTCCTCGGCATTCTTCTGTCCTATTCGGTTTGTGCGCCGCTGGTCTCGCAGATCAAAGTGGTGCGCACGAAGCAACACCGCCTCTACGTTATCGTGAAGCAAACCTTGCTTGCCTACATGAACGGCTCCGTCCCGCAGGTTGCTCTGGAATACGGCCGCAAGACGATCTCGGCCTACGAGCGTCCGTCGATCGACGCGGTCGAACAGGAAATGATGAACCCGGGTGGCGAGAACAAGGCGGCCTAATCAACCATGAGAAACGTTCTCTCTCAAAGACCGGCGATGGATCCGGTCCTCCTTGCGAAGTTGACGGGGCGCCTAGGCGATGCGGCGACGGTAGAAAAGCTCTGCACTTCGCTGTCGGAGGTCTATAGCGAGTTCCTGCCCGACATCTTCAAGAGCGAAACCGGTCTGGATATCGCTGTAGCCTATCTCGGTTGCCGTTCCGGCTACAAGAACGATCTGATTGCCGACCTCGATACCAACGTCACCCTCGTGGACGCGACGCTGCGCAACTGGTCGCAGAACATCGCCTTCGCCTGCGACAACAGTTTCGTGATCGCGCTGATGGAAAATCTGCTTGGCGCTGCGCCCGATACGATCGAGCAGCCGGCCGAGAGATTGCTCTCGGTTATCGAGCTCGATCTTGCCGTCATGGTTTTCGAAAAGATCGCCAATGTCTTCCGTTCCGCCGTCAATGCTCCTGGCGGCTTCGAGCCGAGCATCGAGCCGCCGCACGCATTGGAATCCCGCGCGAAGCCTTCCGAGGAAAACCCGGACGAATTCGCAGCGGCCATCAATATGTCGATCACGCTTTCCGGCATCACCTCGGAATTCTCGCTGATCGTGCCCCAGGCACCGCTCCTGAAGACGCAGATTTCAGCGCCGAAGGCGAAGAGCCAGTCCGCCAAGTCCACGGAATGGACTGAACAGCTCACCGAGCAAGTTCATCGTTCGCATGTGACGCTCGACGCGAAAATCCGCCTCCAGGATCTGACGCTGCGAACGATCTCGAAGCTCGCCGCAGGCGATGTCATACCCTTCCACGACACCGGCGATGTCAGGGTCGAGGTCAGTGCCAACAACAAGGAATTGTATGTGTGCGAGTTCGGGCGTTCCGGCGATAATTACACGGTCCGGGTCAAGGATACGATAGGCTCCGATGATGAGCTCATACGCCACTTAATGAATTAGTCGGTTCCCCGTCCCTCATCCGGGACGGCAGTTTGAGGCAAGTTTCAACTGGAATAGTGATTTCATGGCTACGAAGAAAACACAAAAGAACGACGACCTGTCTTTGGAGGCTCCGGGCAACGAAGCTGAGCTCGATCAGGCGATCGATGATCTCCGCGGGGTCTTAAAGCAGGATGCGGAGGGTGAGCTTCCGGAAACCGATGCTTTCGGCGGCACTGGGACCGATCTGTCGACTTTCGGCGATTTCGGAGACGAGGATGCAGCCGAGACATCTTTCGGCGGCGGTGACTTCGGTTCTTCGGATTTCGGCGATACCAGCTTCTCCGCGGTGAGCGCCGAACCGGCGCCACTCGGGAGCGCGCTCTCCTCGAACTTCGAACTGATCATGGACATCCCCATCGACGTCCAGATCATGCTCGGCAGCAGCCGCATGCAGGTTTCCGGTCTGATGAATCTGAATGAGGGCGCAACCATCGCCCTCGACAAGAAGATTGGCGAGCCCGTCGAAATCATGGTGAACGGCCGCAAGATTGCACGCGGCGAAATCACCGTCCTGGAGAATGACGACACCCGCTTCGGGGTTAAGCTTTTAGAAGTTTTGAGCACCAAAAAAGCCTGATCCCGGTTAGGGACGGAGAGGTAAGACCATGATGGACTTTGACGATTTCGGCGGCGCACTTGCCGCGAAACCGTTGACCCAGGCTGAAAAGGCAGCGGCTGTACTCCTTGCTATGGGAAAAGGGGTTGCAGGCCGGTTGTTGAAATATTTCACCCAGGCTGAGTTGCAGACGATCATTGCTTCCGCGCAGGCTCTCCGTGCCATTCCGCCGGATGAGCTTCTCAGCCTGGTCGGCGAGTTCGAAGACCTCTTCACCGAAGGCGCTGGCCTCATGGATAACGCCAAGGCCATCGAGAGCATCCTCGAGGAAGGCCTGACGCCGGACGAAGTGGACAGTCTTCTCGGCCGCCGCACGGCGTTCCAGGCATACGAAACGTCCATATGGGATCGCCTCGGCGAAGGCGATCCTGTCTTCATCGGCAAGTTCCTGCTGCGCGAACATCCGCAGACCATCGCCTACATTCTTTCGATGATGCCTTCCTCCTTCGGGGCCAAGGTGCTGATGCAGCTTCCCGACAGCCGGCGCGCGGACATCATGAACCGTACGGTCAACCTGAAGAGCGTCAGTCCCAAGGCCGCGCAGATCATCGAAAAGCAAGTGATGGCGCTGCTTGCCGAGATCGAAGCCGAGAAGAACTCCATTGGTTCGAGCAAGGTTGCGGAGCTGATGAACGAGATGGACAAGCCTCAGGTCGACACCCTGCTTACCTCTCTGGAATCGATCAGCCGCGAAGCCGTCAACAAGGTTCGCCCGAAGATCTTCCTCTTCGAAGACCTTCTCCAGATGCCGCAGCGCAGCCGCGTCATGCTTCTCAACGACATCTCCGCCGACATTCTTACGATGGCGTTGCGTGGCGCACCGATCGAAATCCGCGAATCGGTCCTCTCCTCGATCAGCCCGCGCCAGCGCCGCATGATCGAATCGGACCTGCAGACCGGCACGGTCGGCATCAATCCGCGCGAAATCGCAATTGCCCGCCGCGCTGTCGCGCAGGAAGCGATTCGGCTGGCGAATTCCGGCCAGATCCAGTTGAAGGAAACAGAAGGCGAAGCAACGGCAGCGGCTTAGAGCCTTTCAAGGCTCTAACCACGCTTCTGTTGACAAACCGGCCAGAGGCCCCTGCGCGCCATTGATCGCCATGCGCCACAGGACTACGCTTTTCGGAGAGGGCCGCCTTGCTGCGGCCCTTTCCATTGATGGAGACCGCGAACTTGGCTGATGAAGACAAGGACAGCAAAACAGAAGACCCGACAGCGAAAAAGCAGTCTGACGCAGCAGAAAAAGGCAATACGCCTTTCTCACGCGAATTACCGCTCTTTGCTACGGTCCTTGCGACCTTCGTCTATCTGACCTTCTATCTTCCCGACGGCATCAGCAGCGTCAGCGCACAGCTTCGGGATATCTTCGAGCAGCCGGACCAGTGGAAGATCGAGACGGGGCCGGATGTTATGTCACTCTTCGTGCATCTCGGCTGGGTAAGTGCCGTGCTCCTCGTCCCGGCAATGCTGCTGTTCATGAGCTTTGGAGTCGTTGCGTCCATAGCGCAGAACCTTCCTACTCCGGTTCTCGAACGTATCCGCCCGCAGATGTCGCGTCTTTCTCCGGCCAAGGGCTTCTCCCGCATATTCAGCCTGCCTGGCCTGATCGAATTCAGCAAATCGCTCTTCAAGGTAGTGGTCGTCGGCGTGATCATGTTCTTCGTGCTGCGAAACGAATACTTCAACGCGATCGACGCGATGTTCTCTGATCCGCAGACCTTGTTCGAGCGGACGCTTACGATCATGCGGAAGATCGTGCTGGTCGTGCTTTTTTCGACGGCAATCGTTGCCATCGCGGACTTCTTCTGGACCCGGCATCACTGGTTCTCGGAACTCAAGATGACGCGGCACGAAGTGAAGGAAGAAAACAAGCAGTCGCAGGGCGACCCCTTCGTCAAGGGCCGCCAGCGTTCGTTGATGCGAGACCGTGCCCGCCGCCGTATGATCGTCAATGTCGAGCGCGCCACGCTCGTCATCGCCAACCCGACACACTTTGCCGTGGCGCTGCGCTACGTGCGCGAGGAAAACGATGCGCCGGTCGTTCTCGCCAAGGGCCAGGACCTTATTGCTTTGAAAATCAGAGAGATCGCCGAAAAGCAGGGAATTCCCGTTTTCGAAGATCCGCCTCTTGCCCGCTCCATGTTTGCGCAAGTCTCGATCGATAGTGTCATCCCGTCAGTATTCTACAAGGCAGTGGCAGAGCTCATTCATCGGGTTTACGCCGCTGAGGCCAAGAACAAACGGGTAAGATAAGCCGTATGAAGAAATGCCCCTACTCTTCTCAGCGTGAAAGAATTCTTGCGGAAGCCATCAGTCCGGTTGCGACCGAGCTTCGGCTCCTCGACGCTGCGGATCTTATTTCGCTGCTGCGCTTCGAGTATTACGGCAGCATCGCAGACTTGGTCACGTCGGCCGCGGAGCTATTCTTTCATCCGGGCACGGTCAATTTTGGGCTTGGGGGCAACTACACGCTGGAATGGGGCGGCAAGCCAGAGGTTGTACTCGATCTCGAAATCAAGCCGCGCGGCGTGACCGTCTATGCGCAATTGACCCTTGCGGAACACCACGCCGGCATCGACATCAGTCATATCGCCTTTCAGGAGCCATCGGCTGATCCTGACGAAAATACGGCCTTCCTCGAACGCAGCCTGCGCGAAAGCCGCTATAATACACGGCCGCTTCAGGCGCTTGCCGGCTGACCATCCTTCAATTTGAAGCACAGAGAACCCGCCAGTTTTTCTTGCCAGGTTCGTTATCGGCTCGTCAGCTGATGTAGCCAAGGCGGATCGCCTTGGCGATCGCCTGGATGCGATTGACCGAGTCGAGCTTGATTGTGGCCGAGCCGAGATAGGCGTTCACCGTATGAACGGAGAGCCCAAGCTTGTCGGCAATCTCTTCGCTGATGCGACCGTCGCCGGCAAGTTGCAGGCAGGCTATCTCGCGCTCGCTGAGTGCCGCCGCAGCCGCAGCCCGCCGCTCATCCAGCGAGAGCAGATCGATCATGATGTGGCAGCTGCGGCCATGAAGCTCGAGGAGTATGTCGCAGCCGGGATCGAGATCATCGCCCGTGAATACGACGTAGCCGTTTCCGGTGGCGCCGAGCCGCACGGGAAAAGCAATGCCAGAAAAGGGCAAGATGCCGTCCTTAAGGCGGATTAAAAAGGACCCAAAATCCGCTGACCCCGGAGTGGCCTTATCGTGGCCGCCTGCCCATGACAGGGGCAGAACGGATTTCTCTATGTGATCGAGCAGCACGTCTCCATAGGCGTCGATGAAGGCCTTGCTGGAGGCCGGTGCTGCCGAGGAGCCCCAATTCTCCAATTCGCAGACGAGGCGCTGCTTCGTCGGAATGCCCGAACCGCTTACCCGATAGACAGCGAAATTCTTGGCATCGGCGAGCTTCTGCATCGCGACCAGCCGCGGGAACAGGTCGGAGCGGCTGCTTACTCTGTTCACGCGAACGCTGCGTATGTGCTCGGTGCTAGCCGCCGCCCTGTTTGATAGTTGCACCATGGAGTCCTCTCAAACGAGATTATTTCTTACGGCGAAGGCTATCGCTTCCGAACGCGTTTTGGTCGCGGTCTTTCGCATGACGCTCGTAATGTAGTTATTGATCGTGTTGCGGGAGATGCCCAGGATCATGGCGATCTCATCGCTGGTCTTGCCCTCTGCAATCCAGAACAGGCACTCGATTTCCCGCTCCGTCAGTTCAAAATCGCGTTCCGTCCGGCTGCCTCCGCACTGAAGAGAGCTCGCGAGGTAACCTGCAACGAGGCCTCCGTCCCTGAGGCGTTCCGGCGACAGGATAAACCCGTCATCAAAAAGGAACATCAGCGATATTCGCGAACGGCCGACATTAAACATCAAAGAGCAATACTGCCGGCTGGCGCCGTCCGGTACGGCGGCGTGGTCAGGCAGGAAAGCAAAGTTGGGCTGGAAGAGCTGCATGCATTTTTCCAACTCCGTCGTGCGCCCGTAGCTGTTTGTCAGGCTCGCCGCCAGATCCTTCGCAAGATCGAACGGCCAGTCCGAAGACACTATGAAGTCGAGCCCGGCCTCCTGGACAAGATCGGAACGCGCCAGCAGATAGTGCGAGGCTCCAACATAGTCCGTCAGCATCCGCAGCGCCGCCTGCAGCCTGCCGCTCTCGACGATTTCCCTGAGCTGACCAATGAGCTCCTCACGGGAGCAAGGATTTATAGCCTGGACGCCGACATAGTTTGCTGCCTGATTTTCGCTTTTTAGCGACTCCAGTATGTGCATATCCATGGGCAACGTCCCGCGACTTAAAAGAGCTATCTCTGCAAAGGCTTGTCTGCGCAGAATCTGAGCGGCCTGCGCCTATGGTTAAACGAATCACCCAAGAGTAAGTCAGTCCGCGCAATTCGCCATATCCGAGTATCTGGGGATTTACTCTTGCTGCTATCCATGCGCCTGATTCGCGAGCCAATTTCGCTTGCTTGGATCTAGCCTAATTTATGGCGATTCTGTGCAGCCGTCGACAACTTATGCGCCGCATTGAGCAGGTCCAAACAACATTTCGCGGCGCCGGCCCACGGTTCAAAGACAATAAAAGAGGCCGGTTGCCCGGCCTTTTCTTTAAGCGGCGGCGCTGTCGACCGCCCATTTCCTGAGAATTTTCGCGGCGCGCTCCTCGTTGATTTCCACCATGCGCGCGAGTTTCCGTTCCGGACCTTCCTTGACGCGCCGGTTGAAGTTGCCGTCGTCGTCGCCCAGGCTGAGCAGATCCTCCGTGCTGTCGAAGCCGAAGTCCGAGCCGAAGCCCTCCATAAGAGCGCCACCTTCGGCTCCGGCTCCCGGCGCAAAATCCGGCAGTTCCAGGCCAACGCTCTCGGCCGACGTGTCGCCTATGACACCGGCACCGGCGCCATTGATGCTGCGTACGAGCGGGCGTACACCCATCCAGACCACGACGAAGGCGACTCCAAGGAAGGCCAGCGAATTGATGATTCCGGCAAGGTTGCGGCTCAGCATATCCATGACCTGAACGCCGGTGCCGGTATCTTCCAGAAGCTGGTTATCGAGGAAGTCCATTGCCGTCACGGTAACGACATCTCCCCGATCGGCGCTGAGGCCTGCAGCCGATGACACGATCTTCTGCATCTCGGCGAGATAGGCGTCAATCTTCGCCTGATCGGCAGGTTGACCGACCATCTGGCCGATACGTCCCTTGTTAACGACAACAGCGATCGACAGCTTCTCGACCCTGTAGCTGCTACGGGTGGTCGCCGTGGTCTTGCTGTTGATTTCGTAGTTCGTCTGTTCTTCCCGCTTATCCGACTTGTCCTGCGATTGCGGACTGTTGTCGCCACCTTGCGCGGGGGCTGCCTGCGGAACGTTCTGCTGCACGGTCGTCGCGTTGTCGGCCTGCGTCTGCTGCGACTGCGAGGCCTCCTTGGTCGATCGCACCGAACGTTCAACCTTTGAGTTCGGATCGTAGACGGTTTCCTGGATCTGTTGTGCGTCCGTGTTGAGCTGGGCGGTCACGCTTGAACGGAAGTTGTCCATGCCAAGGAAAGGAGCCAGCGCCTTGTCGATATTCGATTCGACTTCCTGCTGGACATTCTGGACGATGCCCAGTGAACGGTTCAGTGAACTGTTGCTCGCGTCGTCGCCGGACGCGAGCAACTGGCCGGTGGAATCGAGAATGGTCACGTCATCAACCTCAAGCCCCGGCACGGCCGAGGCTACCAGGTGGCGGATCGCACTAGCGGCACTTCGCCCCGCCGTAGCGCTCGCCCGGATCATGACGGAGGCTGTAGGCTTCTGTTCTGCCTTACGGAAGTTACCGACCTCGGGCATGACGATATGAACGCGAGCGGCTGTGATGCCCGAGATGGACTGAATCGTGCGCCCGATTTCACCTTCGAGCGCGCGGACGCGCGTTACTTCCTGCATGAAAGAGGTGAGGCCGAGCGAGCCGACATGATCGAAAAGTTCATAGCCTGCATTCGCGCTGTTCGGCAGACCGCGCTCGGCAAGCAACAGGCGGGCCTTGCCCGTCATGCCCGCCGGCACCGTGATGCTTGAACCGTCAGTGCCGACCTGGAAGGCGATATTGGCTTCCGCAAGAGCCATGCTGATCTGGTTCAAGTCGGACGTCTCAAGGCCGACGTAGAGCGTCTCCTGCGCCGGTTTGTTGACGAAAAGGGCCGCGGCCAAAATAATTGCTATTGAAAGAACGCCGACGCCAGCAAGCGCCAATAGGCGGGTCCGCCCCAGCGAACCTAAGTTCTTAAAGATCTGAACTAATTGATTTAACAGATTCATTCTGTTCTCGCACGATCCGTCGGACACAAAGCAGGCTTATTGCCTCATTCCTTGATAGACGGCGAAACTTGTGCGAGCGTTTCGTCAGGGCTGCTCGGGAGCCCTAAAGTCAGAAAAGGTCAAAATCGCCGGCCGCCTTGCTGAGCGGCTGGGAATGGCCGTGACGTGTGGTGCCGCCAAGTGCTTTCTGCATCTCGGCCAGCTTGACCAGGCTGAGTGCGGTTGCAACGTCAACCGCCCAGTTTTGGGGAATTTCGCCGGTGATCGTGTCGAGGAATTCCGCCAAGCCGCGGGTTTTTTGCACGGCGAGATCGATGCCCTGCATGACCTTCATGCTAGAAGGAGCGTTCAGGATGTCGGCACCGCCGATTTCGAGGAGCTGCGGCTCGATGCGTTCGATGAGATAAGCAACGTCATGCAGTTCGGAAACGATACGCATCAGAATATCTGGAAGCGCTTCGACGGGCGAAAGCGGCTCTGCTGTTCCATTAAAAGTCATAAAAAACCCTCTAAAAAAACTCGATGCTCGTTTCGATTGGTTTCTGCGGCGCGACATTGCGCTGTTCGAGAGCGACCGTCTTTTGCGTTTCGGCGCCGGTCAGCGGGTACTGACGCGCCCGGCCCGAAACCGGCCAGTATTCGAGCTTGCGGCCATGTTCGCCGCCGGTACTCGAGCTGACGACGGGAATTCCTTCATCTCTCAGGAACTGCATGGCGAAGGCGGCGTTCTGTTCACCGACGTTGGAGAATGTCGAGATCGTCTTCGCCCCGCCGAAAATCTTGGCCTCCAGGCGGTCGCGGCGCGCGCCCTGCTTCAGAAGGCCGTTGATCAGCAATTCCATCAGATGAATACCGTAGCGTGTGTCGCCTCCGCCATTCATTGGCGTGTTGCCCGTACCTGGAAGCAAAAAGTGGTTCATGCCGCCCACTCCAGCCACCGGGTCACGCAGACATGCAGCCACACACGAGCCAAGTATGGTCGTCAAAACCGCGTTCGGATCATTCAGGACCTTCCATTCGCCTTGAATGATATGAACGCGGCGGGCTGCTGCCTCGACACTCATTTCAGCGCTCCAAAAACAGCCTCGATAGCCGCTTTCATCTTCTCGATGGTGAAGGGCTTCGCAAGCACGTTGTTGGCGCCGAGCTGGGCTGCCTTGGTGACCAGCGCACGATCGCCCTGGGCCGTCAGGATAATGAAGGCCGCCTTCTTCGTTGCCGGGTTGGCACGAACCGCCTGGAGGAAGCCAAGGCCGTCCATCTTCGGCATGTTGAAGTCCGAGATCACGAGGTGATGCGGCTGCTGAGCCATGATCTTCATGCCCTGCTCGCCGTCACCGGCAGCCGTGATCTGCTTGAAGCCGAGCTGGGTCAGCGCATCGCTGAGCAGCAATCGGCTCGTGACCTGATCGTCGACGATCAGAACTTTTATCTTCTCGGCTATCGACATTATTCGGTTCCTTCTTTTCGGGCGGCTGTCATTTTCAGTATTTCTTCGCCGATCGCATTCAGTGGCAGCTGCTGCTCAACGGCGCCGAGTTCGTGGGCCACTCGCGGCATTCCATAGACCACGCAGGTCTTTTCGTTCTGTCCGAGAGTGCGCGCGCCGGCATGGCGCATTTTCAAGAGGCCAGCCGCGCCATCGCGGCCCATGCCTGTCAGGATCACACCGACCGCGTTGCGTCCGGCAAGTTCGGCAACGGAATCGAAGAGAACGTCGACCGAGGGGCGGTGTCCGTTCACAGGATCGCGTTCGACAAGACGGCAAACGGGAGCCGACACATTCGCGACCTGCAAATGACGTTCTCCGCCTGGTGCCAGATAAATCTTACCAATCTCTAAACGTGCGCCATCCGTCGCTTCTGCCACCACCGGGGCACAGAGGCGGTTGAGGCGGTCCGCAAAGCTCTTGGTGAAGGTCGGCGGCATATGCTGGGTAATGACCGTCGGCGGACAATTCGCCGGAAACTTCTGGAGCACCGCTATCAAGGCCTCGACGCCGCCGGTTGAAGAACCGATGGCGACGATCTTGCGTCCAACCCGGAAATCAGCGACCGATGGCGGCGGAACGGGAGCAGCAGCGGGTTGCACGAACCGGCGCTGCGAACGCGCAGCCGCCTTCACCTTCTCGGCCAGGTCGCCGAACGGACGCGGTTCGCCGGGCACGGGCTTTCCGATACAATCGAAGGCGCCGATTTCAAGGGCGGCCAGGGATGCTTCCGCACCGCGGTGCGTCAAGGTGGAAACCATGATGACCGGCATGGGCCGGAGCCGCATGATCTTCTCAAGGAAATCAAGTCCGTTCATGTTCGGCATCTCGATGTCCAGCGTGACGACATCGGGATTGAGCTTCTTGATAGCCTCGCGCGCTTCCAGCGCGTCACCCGCCTCGCCGATGACACTGACGTCCGGATCGGATCTCAGGACGGCCGTGATCAGCCCACGCATGGTTGGGGAGTCGTCGACGACGAGAACTCGTGCCGGTGCGCTCATACCTTTCTCCCCAGTCCTCTTGCGGTGTAGCGATATGTGGTGACGCCTATGTTGTCGAAGACGTTCTTGGCTTCGCCTGAGACACGCTCGGAATGACCGATGTAAAGGTGGCCTCCTTCCGGCAGCAGTTCGGCAAAGCGCGACCAAATCTTCATTTGTGTCGGTTCGTCGAAATAGATCACGACATTGCGGCAGAAGATCACGTCGAACTTGCCCTTGAAGGGCCACTGCGCCATCAGGTTCAACTCGTTGTAGGTGATCAGCCGCTTGACGCGATCGTCGATCTGGAATTTGCGGCGCCCCTGCACGTCGACGTCCGTGAACCACTGCTTGCGCATGGCCGGCGATACGGTTTCGAGAGCGGTCTCGTCATATGCGCCCTGCCGGGCTATCGCCAGGATCTTCGGGTCGATATCGGTCGCCAGGATCTTGAAGTCGTAATCGGCAACGTTCGGCATCTGGGAGAGGACCGTCAGTGCGATCGAATAGGGCTCCTGGCCATCGGAAGACGCGGCCGACCAGATACGCACACGTCCGCCCGTCTTGGCGCGGTGCAAAAGCTCCGGCAGCACATGGTCGCGCAGATGCTCGAAATGATGGTTCTCGCGGAAGAAACGCGTAAAGTTGGTCGTTAGATGGGAGAGCATCTCGCGACGCGCTGCCGCCCCAGCCGGACTGGAGACCAGGGAGCAGTATTCGCGGAAACCCGAAAGCCCGAGACTGCGGATGTGCTTCGACAAACGCGAATAGACCAGCGAAGCCTTCGTCTCGTTCAGGTAGATCCCTGCATCCGAATAGATCATCGCAGCGATTTCCATGAGATCGCGGCGCGTCAGCGGGTATTCGCCGCTCGCCAGAACCTCATCGGGGCTACCCTGTCTGATGTCTTTTGCACTCAACGCATTCATGCAGCTTCGCTTTCCGTCTCGGGGAAGATCGCATCGAGTTCGAGCAGGCAGATCATCCGTTTTTCAATCGCAAGAATTCCGCGAGCGAACTGGCGCTCCGCCTCGGAAGAGACTTCCGGCGTGGGCTGAATGTTGTCATCGGTAACGGTCAGAATATCGGAGACGGCGTCGACGAGCAGGCCGACAACTTTCCGATGAACCTGGGCGACAATGATGACATGGCGCTGCGACGGTTCAGCGGCTTTCATGCCGAGACGCGCCGAAAGATCGATGATCGGCAGCACCGCGCCACGCAGGTTGATGACGCCTTTCATGTACGCTGGCGAATGCGGCATAGCCGTTGCCGGCGTCCAGCCGCGGATTTCGCGAACCGACATGATGTTTACGCAAAATTCCTGGTCGCCAATGCGGAACGCGATCAGTTCGCGATCCCCGTGGCTCAGACTTTTCACGCCGTACGACATCGTCTTATCCCACCGCTGCCAAAGACATTTCCGGCTTCAGGGCCTGGCCGCGCGATGCGCCGACCACGGCATCGACGTCGAGGATGAGCGCCACGCGCCCGTCGCCGAGGATCGTTGCAGCCGCAATGCCCGGAACGTGGGTGTAGTTTGCTTCCAGGCTCTTGATGACGACCTGGCGCTGACCCTGGATGGCGTCGACCATCAGAGCGCGCTGACCGCCGCCTTCGGATTCCACGAGCAGCGCGACACCCTCCACCGGGTTCGCCTGCGTTGCGCGGTAGTTCAGGATGCGCCCGACATCGACCAGCGGGCAGAACGAATTGCGGATCGAGATCAAGCGGTGGTTCGCACCGAATGAATGGATTGCGGAGGCTTCCGGCTGCAGCGTTTCGACGATGGCCGTCAGCGGTACCACAAGCGTCTGGCCTGCGACCGTTACCACCATGCCGTCGAGCACGGCGAGCGTCAGCGGCAGGCTCATCGTGAAGACGGAACCCTGCCCCGGCCTCGAGGTGATGCTGATACGACCGCCGAGCGCCTGGATCGAGCGCTTGACGACGTCCATACCGACACCGCGACCGGAGATATCCGAGATCTTGTCGGCCGTGGAGAAGCCCGGCAGGAAGATCAGGTTGTCGATTTCCTCGTCCGAGAGGTTCGAATCGGCCGGGATCAGCTCGTTGGCAATTGCCTTCTGCTTGACCTTTTCGCGGTTAATACCGGCGCCGTCGTCGGCGAGTTCGATCAGGATACGTCCCGACCGGTGCTTTGCCGTAAGGCGGACGGTGCCTTCAGCGTTCTTTCCGCTGGCAGCGCGCTTTTCCGGTGATTCGATGCCGTGATCGACGGCATTGCGGATCATGTGCGTCAGCGGTTCGGCGATCTTGTCGATGACCGTCTTGTCGACCTCGGTGTTTTCACCTTCGGTGATCAGGCGGATCGTCTTGCCCGTCATGTCGGCGATTTCACGAACGATACGCGACATGCGCTGGAACACCGGCTTCACCGGCTGCGCGCGGATCGCCATCACCGAATCCTGGATCTCGCGGGTAAGCTGCTGCAGCTCTTCGAGGCCCATGTTGATCGAAGACGTGCCCGTTGTATCGTTCTCGATGACGCTCTGTGAGAGCATCGCCTGGTTGATGACGAGCTCGCCGACGAGGTTGATCAGGCGGTCGACGCGGTCGAGATCGACGCGGATCGTCTGGCCCGCGCTTGCGGCGGCGGCATTGTTTTGTGCAGCAGCGGCCGCACTGGCAGCGGCAGCCGCTGTCGATTCCTTCTTTTCGACGCGGGCCGCCGCGGCAGCCATCTGCGTAACGTTCGAGGCAGTTTCAGCGGCCGCGACGGCTGCAGCGACCTCCGGCGTCACCTCCCGGGCCTCGATAGCACCGCCGTCATCGAGGATCGACAAATCGAAGGGAACGGGGATCATCGGCAGTTCGTCGTTGGAAGCCGTTGCGGCATCGGCTTCGACCGCCTTGATCGTCAGATCGCAATCCCATTCGGCGAACTCGAACACGGCGCGGATGGCGTCCTCGCCCTTATCCGTCTTCAGCGTGATGTTCCAGTAGAAGTAAGCTGCTTCTGCATCCAATTCTTCGAGGCCTGGCAGCGCATCCATGTTGCAATAGCAGCTCATCTCTCCCAAGCGGGAGAGATCGCGCAGCAGCAGGGTCGCGTCGTTACCCTTCGAATAGAGATCGGAGCGTGGCTTGAAGGTGATTTCATAAGCCGGAAGATCGGAACCGGCTTCTTCTTCACCGCCGAAATCGCCGAAGGAGAAGGGAATAGGCTGGAAACCGCTTTCGTCGGTCGGCGACGGAGCGGCGGCAACAGGTGCCGGAGCAGGTTTTGCAGCGGCCTTCGGCGCGGGAGTCTCGGCGGCGCTCGACGGCGACGGCATTTCGCCGTGTGCAAGCGCTTCGAGCTCTTTCACCAGGCCGCGGCTGCGGCTTTCGTCGACGCTGCCGCCGTCCCGGGCGGCATTGGTGAGGTCTGCCAGCACATCGGCCGATTTCAGCATGACCTTCAGGACATCCTGTGTCGGCTCAAGCTTATTGGAGCGAACGCAATCAAGTGTGGTCTCGAACACATGGGCGAAGGCGACGAGAGCGTCCAGACCGAAGGCACCGGCGCCGCCCTTGATCGAATGGACGGCACGGAACACCGCATTGACGGTTTCCGGATCGCGATCGCCATCATTCATTTTCAGAAGACCGGATTCCAGTTCGGCGAGCTGCTCCTCGCATTCCTGGAAAAAGATCTCTTTGATTTCGTTCATATCCATAGGAGAAAATCCTGGGTTTAAGCGGTTACGCGCTCAATGGCATCGATCAGCTTGGCAGGGTCGAACGGCTTGACGATCCAGCCGGTGGCTCCGGCCTGACGCGCACGGTTCTTCTTTTCCGCATCGCTTTCCGTCGTCAGGACCAGGATCGGGATCGCCCGGTACTTCTCGTTGCGGCGGACACCTTCGATGAAGCCGAAGCCATCAAGGCGCGGCATGTTGATGTCGGTGACGATGACGTCCGGGTTGGATTCCTCGAGAACTTCGAGGCCCTCGACGCCGTCTTCAGCCTGGATCGTCTCGAAGCCCGCATTGTTCAGCGTCACGAGAAGCATGTTTCGAATCGTCCGTGAATCATCCACGGTCAGCACTTTTTTCTTCATTGCCGGATCTCCTTGGCAAGCAGGTGGTCGATGTCGACGCCAACCAGCTGCATGGTTTTCTGAAACGCATCGGACACTTTCACGAAGGTGAACGAATGCTTGTCCCGGTCCCAGGTCTTCACGGCCGCCATCAGAACCTGAACACTAAGACCGCCCAGCCGCTCGACGGCGGATGCATCGATCGAAAGATCGCTGCCGCGCACGGAGAGAAGCTTGTCGCGCAAGGCCGACGCCTCGTTGAGATCGAGCACCGCTCCCAAACTCAAGGTCTTCCCACTCTTTTTTGCTGCCATCAGCTTTTCCTTGTCCCCTGCTCCCCTGCCCGCAAGAATGAGGCGAGGGCATCTTCCGATAGGTTAGTAAACATTCCGGCCACCTCCGAAGCTGGCGGCAGGAAGCGAGAGCCCGAAATCTTCTGCGTCGTATTGCTCGTCCAGGGTGATGGGCCGCGCTGGGATCTCGACGCGGCGATGATGAAACGAGCGACCCGCCGTAGCCTCGACGCGCCCGTTTTCGCGGGCGATGCGGAATTCACGGATGGTCTGACCGAGTTCGAGGATTACCGTATGCAACTCGTCGGCATCGGCGGCCGAACGCTGGGCGGACGCGGCGTTGTCGGCAACCTGCCCGCCGAGCGCCTTGACGTCGCCCACCACCGTGTCGAGGCTCGCGGCGTGCTCGCCCGTATGGCTTGCAATGGTGGCGATCGCAGCGTTGATGTCTGTCACCTGCCGTACGATACTGCCGATCGAATCCTGGGTTCGACCCACCATCTGCACGCCGGCGTCCACCTGGGACTTGGTCGTCGTGACGAGGGTCTTGATTTCGCGGGCGGCTTCGGCGGAGCGCTGCGCGAGCGCCCGCACTTCCTGCGCCACGACCGCAAAGCCGCGGCCGGACTCGCCAGCACGCGCCGCCTCGATGCCCGCATTCAGAGCAAGCAGGTTGGTCTGGAACGCGATCTCGTCGATCGCTCCGATGATCTGACCGATCTTTTCCGCGGACTGTTCGATATCCGCCATGGCACTGATGGCGCGGCCAACAACCTGGCCGCTCTCTTCAGCCGCGGCGCGGGTCGAGGCCGCGGCCTTTTCGGCGGCGCGGCTTTCCAATGCCCCGTTGCGCACGCTTCCGGCAATGGCTTCAAGGGCGACTGCCGATGTCATGAGTTGCTGTGAATGGTCAGCGGCATGACCGGAGAAGCTTTGGGAGGCGGTCGCAAGCGAATGGGTCGAGAGTTCGGCTTTCGCGGTGCGTTCGCCGAGAGCTGCAAATTCCCCCTGGATGGCGTCGAGGGCCGCATTGAGGGCGCCGGCGATATCCGCATAGGCGCTGTCTCCATCAGTAGCTGCGCGCGCGGTCAGATCGCGGGCTGCGAGGCCATTGACCACCTCGCCAAATATTCGCGTGACTTCCGCCTTGTCCTGTTCACGCTGTTCGGCAAGCGACTGCTGCTGCGAAGCACGCAGGGCATTGAAACGAAGCGACACGGCGATTTCGACATCCACCATGACCAGCCGGATGATGGCCATCATCATCTCGCTGATTTCTTTTGCGCGGCGTCTGGCGCCCGGAAGCAACGGCTTGCCTGCGAGCTCACCCGCCAGACCGGAAATGATGTGCTCTAGCATCACGCCGTGGCCAGCGACGTGCCAGCGCGGATCGAGGCCCATTCTACTCTCGGTATCGGACAGCACCTTGACGCGCTCGGCATAGAGGCTGTCGAAGCGGGCATCCGTCAGCACGTCCCAGTGGGAGGATTGGAGATCGTGCAGGCGATCGACCTGGCGGTCGTTCTCGAAATTGCGCGCGGCGTCGGGGAAGGTCTGATAGCGCTGGAACAGATCGCGAAGGCCGCTCTTCAGCCGGGCTTCAAGCATCGGCCGGTGGCGGCGCACCATCTCGCATTGCCCGGCATCGAGGCCGGCAAAGCGAAGGCGATCACGGAGGCTACCTGCCTGCGCGCCTTTGGCCTGATCTGATGGCATATCCTGCCCCAATGCCTATCCCCAATCACCTTCCGGACAGGGTCCGATGAAAAATTTGTGCTCCATCCGAGCGCAATGCGGGGGAAACGACCCATGCCACCGGCCACAAACCGGCGGGCGAATGTCTCCCGATCAGCAATTTCTATTTCGGAAAAGAGATCGATACCGGATCGAGCCGGTACGGCGGGACGGCGTCATGCCTGCTGGGAACGAGTAAACATCTTCCCATTCCGACGTGTACTGCAATGTTTATGGTTAATTCCTTGCTTGAAGGTTAATAGGCATTTGAAGGACCTTGGCATCCAAGCATTTCGACCGCCCGGCATGAATTTGTTCCTGGGAGTTGCAAACGCGCTACAAGTCCCGCACAAGGTCTATGTTATATCCCGCCTGTAAGACATGACATGATGTCGTTAAGGATAGAGCAATGATTGTTCTCGGATTGGGTTCGTGCGTCATCGCAATTGCCACGCTGGCCGCCGTCGCCCTGCTTGACCGGATTGAAGCCAGCCGCGGCGTGATCAGCCTCCGCGTGCTCTGAATGCAATTGCCCACTGCGGCATAGTGCGGCTTTCTGCGCCACCCCTGTTGGCAGCCACCTTCCTCTGATGTATCGCAGGCGCCTCAAGCTCAGCGGAAGTTGTTCATGACTGCCAGAACCGGCCTTTTCATCATTCTCGCCGTCACTCTGTGGC
>NZ_JBNDHT010000109.1:0-24223 GCF_056755115.1 Rhizobium sp. SVR5-2C
GCAGAAGGACAGCAACAATGATCCCGCGCGATGTGAAGTCTCCGACCGTGGCCATACCGTTTCACAGGATGCTGAAGGTCGTAGCCGTTGTGGATCGCGGCAATCCGCAGGTGCAGGAGCTGCTCGCGCAGATTGCTGCGGAAAACGTCGAGGTGGAGTTGCGCGACGACTATTCCGCCGACGTCTCCGAGGATGCGTCCGTCGGCGCTTATATCGGCTCGGTCGAGGGTGGGCGCTTGGCGGATGCGCGCGCCTTCCTTCGCTCCGTCCGGGACGGCGGTTTCCGCACCCCGATCTGGGCGATGGCGGATATGCTGACGATCGCGGACATGGATGTCGTCGAGATGGCCGGCGAGGTGGACGGCTTCGTCTATCTCGGCCAGCAGACGCCCACATTTTATGCCAAGCAGATCATCTCCAGCCTGGTCAACTACGGCAAGTCGTTGCTGCCGCCGTTCTTTGGCGGCATGATGGCCTATGATGGTGAAGCCAACATCGCCTTCGATTGCCCTGGTCATCAGGGCGGGCAGTTCTATCGAAAATCACCGGCCGGGCAGCTCTTCTTCAAGTATTTCGGCGAGAGCATCTTCCGCAATGATCTCTGTAACGCCGACGTCGATCTTGGCGACCTGCTGATCCACGAAGGGCCCGCGGCGGAAGCTCAGAAGCAGGCGGCGCGCATCTTCGGTGCGGACCGCACTTACTTCATCCTGAATGGAACGAGTACCTCCAACAAGGTCGTCGCCAATGCGGTGCTGAGGGCTGGCGACCTCGTGCTCTTCGATCGCAACAATCACAAGTCTCTTCATCAGGGCGCTCTTGTGCAGGCTGGCGCCATCCCGATTTATCTGCCCACAGCCCGCAATTCGTTCGGCATGATCGGAGCCGTCGATTGGGAGGCGTGGGACGAGACCTGGCTGCGGCAGCAGATTGAGGCGCATCCGCTCGTTGCCGACAAGAGCCGTGCCACCGCCGACAGACCCTTCCGGCTCGCCTGTATCCAGCTCGCCACTTATGACGGCACTATCTACAACGTCCGCCAGGTCATGGAGAAGATTGGGCATCTTTGCGACTACGTGCTCTGGGACGAGGCCTGGATCGGATACAACGCGTTTCATCCGCTCTTCGAGGGCCACAGCCCGATGCGCCTTAAGGACTTGCAGCCCGACATGCCGGGGCTCTTCTCGACGCAATCGGTGCACAAGCAGGGAGCGGGTTTTTCGCAGGCATCGCAGATCCACAAGCGGGACGAACATATTCGCGATCAGCGCAGGTTCATCGAGCACAAGCGCTTCAATGAATCCCTGCTGATGCACGTCTCGACATCGCCATTCTACCCGCTCTTCGCCTCTCTTGACGTCAACGCCAAGGTGCACGAGGGCAAGGCGGGCGAAATGCTCTGGGATCGCTGCATCGGATTGGGGATCGAGGTGCGCAAGAAGCTGCGCGGCTTCGTGCAGCACTATGAGACCAAGGCCGCAAATCCCGAGGAGCAGTGGTTCTTCGATCCCTTCGTGCCCGATAAGATCACGGTTTCGGGTTCAAAGCATACTGATGACATCGCCGAGACGCGGTGGGAGGATGTTCCGACCGACGTGCTGAAGCGCGAGCAGCAGTGCTGGCGGTTCGATCCGGAGGCAAAGTGGCATGGTTATGCCGGCTATGCGCCTGGCTACACCATGGTCGATCCCAACAAGCTGACGCTGCTCACGCCCGGCATCGACCGGAAGACGGGTGAATATCGCGAGTTCGGCATTCCGGCGACGGTGGTCGCCAATTATCTGCGCGAGCAGCGGGTCGTGCCGGAAAAGTGCGACCTGAACAGCCTGCTCTTCCTGCTCACGCCGGCGGAAGACGAGAGCAAGCTGAATACGCTCGTTGCCAAACTGGTGAAGTTCAAGAACCTCTGGGATCGCGACGCGCCGCTACAAGAGGTGCTGCCGACCGTGTTTGCGGCCAATCGCGAGCGCTATGCGGGCTACACGGTTCGGCAGGTCTGCAAGGAGATGCATTCCTTCTACCGCAATGCCGGCGTCAAGGAATTGCAGCGCCTCTGCTTCCGCTCCGAGAGTTTTCCGGAGCCGGCGCTCGCTCCCAAGCAGGCCTATGAGGCGCTCGTGGCCAACAATGTCGACTATGTGCCACTGACAGAGGCCGCCGGCCGCATCTCGGCGACGCTAGCGCTGATCTATCCGCCGGGCATCGGCGTGATCGTGCCGGGAGAGCGCTGGGACGACAGGGCGCGTCCGATGCGGGACTATTTCCTCGCTTTCGAGGAGTCCTTCAACCGCTTCCCCGGCTTCAATTACGAAGTACAGGGCGTGTTCCAGGAACGGGTCGATGGGCGCATCAAGTTCTATACGTATGTCGTGCGCGAGTAGGGACGGGAGGATTTCACCATGACCGATAACACGATGCACCTCGCGACCGAGGCCACGGCCAAGAAGAAGATGAACCTGGTGCAGCTCACCTTCATCGTCGCCGTCAACATGATGGGATCTGGCATCATCATGCTGCCGGCCAACATGGCGCAGGTCGGGGCTATCTCGCTGCTCTCCTGGCTGGTTACCGCCGTCGGCTCGATGGCGATCGCCTACGGATTTGCGCAGGCCGGACTGTTCAATCAGCGGCCGGGCGGCATGTCCGCCTATGCGGAGGATGCCTACGGAAAGGACGGCTACTTCTTGGTGTTCTTCCTGTATTTTCTCTCGCTTGCCGTCGGCAATGTTGCGATCGGCATTTCTGCGGTGGGTTACCTCGCCGGGTTCTTTCCGGCATTGACCTCGACCCCCGTGATGACGTGCCTGGCCCTGATCGTCCTCCTGTGGCTGACGACAGCTGCCAATTTCGGTGGTCCGCGCATAACCGGACGCATCGGCTCGGTCACGGTATGGGGCGTCATCATTCCTGTGGGGCTGCTTTCCATCATAGGCTGGTTCTGGTTCAGCTCCAGCACCTTCGCGGCCGCTTGGAATCCGAAGGGGTTGACGCTCGCCCAGGGGATGGGGTCGAGCATTTCCCTGACGCTGTGGGCCTTTCTCGGCATGGAGTCGGCGGCACAAAATTCGGACGCTGTGGAGAATCCGAAGCGTGACGTGCCGCTTGCCTGCATGTTCGGCACGCTAGGGGCGGCCGTTATCTACATCCTGTCGACAACCGTCATCCAGGGGATTGTCCCCAATGCCGATCTCGCTGCATCGACCGGGCCGTTTGCGCTTGCCTATGCCACCATGTTCAACCCGACAATCGGTTCGGTGATCATGGCGCTCGCCGTGCTGGCCTGCCTCGGCTCGCTTCTCGGCTGGCAGTTCACGATCGCGCAGACCGCACGTACGGCGGCTCAGGAAAGGATGTTTCCTGCCGTATTCTCCCGCGTGAACGAGATGGGTGCGCCGGTCCGCGGCATGATTATCCTCGGCATCGTCCAGACATGCCTTGCTCTCATGACTATTTCGCCGACGCTCAGTGAACAGTTCTCGGCTCTGGTCAACCTCGCCGTTGTGACGAACGTGCTGCCCTACATCATCGCGCTGTCGGCGCTATTCGTCATGATGAAGGCTGCGGGCGTGCCGGAGGCGAAGTACCGGTTGAACGCCTTCATCGCCATGGTCGGCATGCTCTACAGCGTGTTTGCCATCTATGCCTCCGGCAAGGACGCGGTGCTTGGCGGCATGCTGGTGACAGGCATCGGTTTCATCATCTACGGCCTGATCGCACCCCGCTTCGCCAGCGGCGTGAACCGCGCACCGGCCGAGTAGCGCAGGGAGGACCAATCATGCCAACGAACAAAGGTCGCTGGACCGCAATAGTTGCCTCCATCTTCGTCGGGGCGATCGCATCGACCGCTTGGACGTCCGCTAACGCACAGACGCTGGACCGTATTCGCCAAAGCAGTTCGCTCAGGCTGGGGTACGACGCGGATGCGAGGCCGTTTTCTTTCAAAACGGAGCAGGGAGCGCCTGATGGCTATGCGGTCGCCCTCTGCAACAAGATTGCCGACAGCGTGAAGGCAGAGCTGAACCTGCCGCAGCTCAATGCCGAATGGGTTCCTCTTGCTGGTGATGCGCGGATGCGTGCCATACAGGATGGCGTTGTAGATCTCGTCTGCGGAGCTGAGCCTGTAACGCTCAGCCGCAGGCAGGAAGTCTCATTCTCGATCCCCATTTTCCCGAGCGGCACCGGGGCTGTCGTCAGCACCAGCGCGCCGCTGGCATTGCGCGAAGTCTTGGAATACGGCGAACCGTCGAGCCGTCCCGTCTGGCGCGGCGCGCCAGCCCGGACCATCCTTGAGCACAAGACGTTCTCGTCGGTCGCAGGCACCACAAGCGAGCGCTGGCTGTCCGACAAGATCAAGACCTTCCAGCTTGCCGCAACGACGACCCCGGTGGACAGCTATCAGCAGGGGATCGAGCGTGTCCTCGATGGTCAATCGGCTGTGCTTTTCGGCGACATGCCGCTCTTGATGGACGCCGCTGCCCGTAGCGACAATTCCGGTAATCTCATCGTCCTGGAGCGCCATTTCACCTATGAACCGCTTGGTCTTGAACTGGCGCGCGGAGACGAGGACTTCCGCCTGTCCGTCGACCGCGCCCTCAGCCAGACCTATGCTTCGGAGGGTTTCCGTACCTTCTTCGCAACATGGTTCGGCCCGCCGGATGAGGCGACCGTAACATTCTTCCGGCAGACGGCGCTGCCGGAATAGGAGCGTTTCTCACGACGTTCCGAATGCAACCGCGATGATTTGCCGAGGTGGCTCTGATCTCTCCGCTGCTGCCAGACAAGCCGCTGTCTGATCGACCGCGGGCTATTTGGGCAGGCTTTTTCGCCCGGCCAATCGGAGTATCACAGTCATATTGTTGTTATAGTGCCCTCGCTCCTCGTTCATCGAAGACACGCAGATCAGACGCTGCCGCCGCGAGGATGATTTCGGCGCCTGGTGCGATGGGGGCGGGGGAGCGATGTTCGACCGTCACCGGCTGGCGGTCGGCAAGCTGGCAGTAGAGGTATTGTGTTCCTCCGAGGTATTCCGAAAACTCGACACTGGCGCGCAAGATGCCATCCACATCACTGGATGCGACGCGCAGATGTTCCGGGCGGACACCGAAGGTCACGCTGCTACCCGGGCCAAGACTTTTGCCGGAGACGGGCGTTTGCAACGAATGTCCGCTGATGCCGATCTTGCCAGCACCCCGCCACTCGGCATTCAGCAGGTTCATCCGTGGCGATCCTATGAAACCGGCGACGAAAGTGTTCGACGGGTTCTCGTAGATCTCGCGTGGCGTTCCGGCCTGTTCGATGCGCCCGTCGCGCAGCACGACGATCTTGTCTGCCAGCGTCATCGCCTCCGTCTGGTCGTGCGTGACGTAGATCATCGTATTGCCGAGTTCGCGATGGAGGCGGGCGATTTCGATGCGCATCGAAACGCGCAGTTCCGCATCGAGATTGGATAGCGGCTCGTCGAAGAGGAACACCTCCGGCTTGCGGACGATCGCCCTGCCGATCGCCACGCGCTGGCGTTGGCCGCCGGAAAGCTGGCCCGGCCGCCGGTCGAGAAGATGGTCGATCTTCAGGATCGCGGAGGCAGCCTTGACGCGGACCTCGATCTCACTGCGGTCGGTATGCGCCATCTTCAGCCCAAAGGCGAGATTGTCGCGCACGCTCATATGCGGGTAGAGCGCGTAGGACTGGAACACCATGGCGATGCCGCGTTCGGAAGGATCGAGATCGGTGACGGTTCGTCCCTTTATCTCGATCTCCCCGTCGGTGACCTCTTCCAGGCCTGCGATCATGCGCAGCAGCGTCGACTTTCCGCAGCCGGAAGGTCCCACGAAGACGACGAAGGAGCCTTCGTCGATCGAAAGGTCGATCCCATGGATCACATCCAGACTGCCGAAGCTCTTGCGTATCCCGGTCAGTACGACGCCGGTATCAGCCATCTTATTCACCACGCACTTCGCCCGCTCTCACCCATACCAGCATCTCGCCGGGCGCGCGATTGTCCCAGAAGGGATAGGGCACGAAGCGGGCGGTCGTCTTCTTCGCCTTCGGCGGGGAGGTCCGGTAAAGCGCCGGTCCCCAATCGGCCTCGTCTCGCGTAACCGGTACGTCAAGCGCGATCGCACCGCCCATCCCTTCGATCTCATCGGTCTTGGCGGCGGTGACATCGGATGCAATCCTGATGCCGTTCAGGCCAGCGCCGTTGTCGGTTTCCTCGACGCAATAAACGAGCGGCCCGCGCATGACGGCCGTGCGGCCGGCATCCTGCCGGACCAGCGGATTGGCGAAGAGCGTGCGGGCAACGAGCGGAACGTCGAGGTCGACATGATCGCCGGCTTTCCATTCGCGTTCGATGCGGGCATAGCCGTCGACCGTGACGGCAGCGAGATCGAACGCCTCGCCGTTGACCTTGAGTGTGGCGCCGTCGGCCCATTCCGGAATGCGAAGGGAAAGCGCAAACCTCGACGGCCTGTCAGGCGACACGTCGAAGCGGATCGCGCCCTTCCAGGGATAGTGGGTCTTCTGGGAAAGTTCGACCTTCGCACCGGCGAGCTCGAAGCGCGCTTTGCTTTCCCCATAGAGGTGGACGGCGATCTCGTCTTCGGCAACCGCATACATGTAGGAGCCGACGGAAGCTAGCAGGCGGGCGATGTTCGGCGGGCAGCAGGGGCAATGGTGCCAGATCCACCGGTGGTGCTTGCCGGCGCTTTCCAGCGGGTTTTCGTAGAAGAACCGCGTGCCGTCGAGCGAGAGACCGGCCATGGCGCCGTTATAGAGGGCCTGTTCCATGATGTCGGCATAGCGCCGGTTCGGGCCGCGGCCCAGCATGCGGCTGGCCCAGAAGACGAGGCCGACGGAGGCGCAAGTCTCGGCATAGGCGCTCTCGTTCGGCAGGTCGTAATAGTCGGTGAAGCCCTCGTTGGATGCCGCCGGCCCGATGCCGCCGGTGATGTACATCTGCTTGGTGGTGAGATCGTCCCAAAGAGTCTCAAGCGCTGCCGTCAGCGTGTCGTCATTATATTCGGTGGCGATATCGGCCATGCCGGCATAGAGGTACATGGCGCGCACCGCGTGGCCGACGACCTTCTTCTGCTCGCGGACCGGAAGATGCGCCTGGCCATATTCATAGGTCTTCTGGTGGAAGTCGGCGGCGCTGCGGCTGTCGCGGATTGCCTCCTCGGTGAAGAAATGCGGCTCCTTGCCGCGCTCGTCGATGAAGAACTTCGACAGGTCGAGATACTTCTTCTCGCCCGTCACGCGCGCCAGCTTGACCAGTGCAAGCTCGATCTCCTCATGGCCGCAGTAGCCGGGAATCTGGCCTTCGCCATGGCCGAAAACCCTGATCATGTAGTCGGCAAAGCGGCTCATGATGTCGAGCAGCTTCCGCTTTCCGGTGGCCTGGTAATAGGCGACGGCGCCCTCTATCAGATGGCCGGCGCAATAGAGCTCGTGATGGTCGCGCAGGTTTGTCCAGCGGCGGTCCGGCTGGACGCGCTGGAACCAGGCGTTCAGATAGCCATCCTTGTCCTGCAGCTTCTCGTACATGTCAATGATCTGGTCGACGCGGGCTTCGAGCTTCGGGTTCGAGCGACGGTAGAGGGAGTAGGCGACGGTCTCGATCGACTTGCCGAGATCGCTGTCCCAGAACATCTGCGTCGTGCCGCCCCAGGGGCCGATCGGAATGACGATGCCGGGGCTTGGCTGGTTCACGTCGATGGCGCGCAGCATTCCGGCCTCGACACAGCGGTCGAGCAGCGTCTCGGCCGTTGAATCGCAGATGGCATCCTGCCGGTCTCCGAAGAGACCCTGCAACTCGACGCCCGGAACGGGCAGGGGGCGGAACTGGCGGTCTCTCTTCAGCTTGTTCATGGCTTCATCCGTTTCGTTGAAAGATCATCATTTCACCGCGCCGGCCATCAGCCCGCGCATGTAGTAGCGTTGCAGGAGCAGGAAGACGATCAGGCAGGGGATCGTCATGACGATGACGCCGGCCTGGACCGCTCCCCAGTTGACCGCGCCGAGCCGGCCGGCACGAACTGCCGTCATGAGGACGGGCAGCGTGTATTTCTCGTTGCTGGAGAGCAGCACGAGGGCGGCCAGGAATTCGTTCCAGGCATTCAGGAAGGCAAAGATCGCAACCGTCGCGACGCCCGGAAGCACCAGCGGCAAAAGTACCCGGGCAAGCAGCTTGAGGTCGCGGGCGCCGTCTATGCGCGCTGCCTCCTCGATTTCCTTCGGCACGGCGTCGAAGGCATTGCGCATCATGAAGACGGAAAAGGGCAACTGCAGTGTCACATAGACGAGCGTCAGCCCGAGCAGCGAATTGTTGAGGCCGAGCCTGGCGAGGATGATGAAGAGGGGCGTCAGGATCGACTGGAACGGGATCATCAGCGTGGCGATGATCAGCACGAAAAGGGCGTTCTTCAGCGGGAAGCGGTAACGGGAGAAGCCGTAGCCGGCAAGCAGGCTGACGGCGACGGTCAGGACCACCGTCGCCAGCGAGACGAAAAGCGAATTGACCATATGCCGCCATATGCCGGCACCGAAGCTGTCGAGCACGGCATAGGCATCCAAGCTCACGCCGCTCGTCGGCCATGGCGGTAGGGGCGGCAGGCCGGACTCCGTCCCGTGCCGGAAGGAGGCAAGCAGCGTGATGACGAAGGGCGCCAGGAAGAAGATGGAAATGGCGATACCCGTCACATGATAGGCGGAGGCGGCGCGGAGGGCCTTGCGCGCGCGTCTTTCCTTGGTTGAGATCATGGCCTTTCCTCCCCGACCCGCAACAGCCAGAGCTGCACGATGCTGATCGCGACAAGGATGGCGAGCAGGGCGATCGAGAGTGCTGCGCCATAGCCGAGATTGAAGGACACGAAGGATTGGTTGAAGATGTAGTAGACGACCGAGATCATCTTGTTCTGCGGCCCGCCTGACGTCATGATGTAGAACTGGTCGAATGCGAGGATCGAGCCGGTGACGGAGACGATGAGCGCCAGCGCGATCGTGCGGCGCATCAGCGGCAGCGTCAGGTGCCTGAACCGCTGCCAGCGACCGGCGCCGTCGATTCGCGCGGCCTCCGTCAGCTCCGCCGGGATCGCCTGCAGACCGGTAAGCAGGATGATCATAGTGAAGCCGGCGATCTTCCAGACCACCATCACGATGATCGTCAGGAAGGCGGTGTCAAAGTTCGCCATGATGTTCGGGCTGCGCTCGACGATGCCGAGCGCGCGCAAAGCCGGACCGAAGAAGCCGCTATCGACATTGGCAAGCCACACCCAGAGCAGCGATGCGGTGGCAAGCCCGACGACGACCGGCAGGAAGATGATGGTGCGATAGGTGCCGACGAAGCGGCGTTGCCGCTCAACGAAGAGCGCCAGAGGAAAGGCGACGGCGAAGATAGCAATGGTGACGATCACCGTATAATAGGCCGTGAAATTGAGCGCGGCCATGAAGCGGTTGTCGTGGAACATGCGGGTATAGTTGGCAAAGCCGATCCAGCGGGAGGCACCCATCAGCGGCCAGTTGTGGAGGCTCATCCAGCCGGTGAAGAGCACGGGCATGACGAAGAAGACGATGACGAGCGCCATGGCCGGCGCAATGTAGAGAAGGCCGCGCCACTGCGACTTCCGCCGTCTTCGGGCTGCGCCTATGCGCTGCGCACCGGAACCGGTCATCGAAACCTCCGCATTTCATGATGTCGATCAGTCGAGGGGTCGGCCGGGGAACTGCCACCGCTCCCCGGCCACGGCCGGGAGAGATTATTGGCCGCTGTCTATGATCGACTGCATCTCGGATTGTGCATTCGAGAAGGCTCCATCGACGTCGTCGCCGTAGATCGCGGCATTGGTGAATGTCGCCCAGGGACCGTTGGCGCTGTTGATGAGGTCGTTGAACTGCAGCGTATAGGGCGTCTTGGCAACAGAGATCGCCTTCAACCCCACCTGCATCCGCGGATCGAGACCTGCGAGCACCTGCTCGGCTATGTCGCCGCGCGTCGGCAGGCTGCCGTATTTTGCCATCACCTTCTGGCCGTCCATGGAATAGATGTATTCGAGGAATTCCTTCACGCCGTCGAGCTTCTTCGTGCCCTTGGTGATGACGAAGTTATCGCCGCCCGCAAAGGAAGAAGGCTTGCCGTCGACGCTGGGGATCAGCGTCACGCCGAAGTTGATCTCGGGATGCTGGGTCACCAGGGTGCCGATCGCGAAGGCGCCGAGGCTCTGCTGCCCGATCTTGCCGTTCGGGAAAGTCAGGAAGTTAACGCCATTGTCGCTTGCCGCACCTGCCGGCACGAGGTCCTTCTTGACCATGTTGCGATAGATATCGACGGCCTTGCGCATCTGCGGCGTATCGAGCGTCGCAGTCTTGCCGTCCTCAGAGAGAATATCGGCGCCCGCGCCCCAGACGAGTGGCGTGAAGGTGAAGATCATGCAACCGCCGCAGCTGCCGCCGGAGAAATAGAAGCCGTAGGTATCGTCGCCGAGCTTGCGGATCTTCTCTGCGTTGGCCGTAATCTCTTCCCATGTGGCCGGTGCCTTTTCAGGATCGAGCCCGGCCTTCTTGTAGAGATCCTTGTTCCAGGCGAAGACCGAGGTCTCGACGGAGAGCGGCAGGCCGTAGATGCGGTCCTGGTAGGTGCCGAGGCGCACATGCGAGGGCGAAAGCGAATTGAAATAGGGAAGCTGCTTGGCCCAGTCGGTGAGGTCCTCGAGCTGACCGGCGGCGGCAAAGGCCGGTGTGTAGATCAGATCCATCGACAGTGCATCGGGCGCCTGGCCGCCGGCGATCGCGGTCGCATATTTTTGTACCAGTTCACTGAAGGGCACTTCGGTCGCGACGACCTGGTTCTCGTGGCTGGTGTTGTAGGCCTCGACGACCTTCTTGAAGCCATCGCCGATGCCGGTCCGGACCCACATTTCGATTTTTTCGGCTGCCGAGGCGCCGGACGCCAGGCAGAGGGTGGCAACGCTCGTCGCCAACAAAAGACGCTTGATCATGGCACTCCTCCCAATATGGCGCGTCTCCTTCGCGCCGTTGCTATATTCCGAGGGTGTCCCCCCCGCATGACTGCCGCACGATAAGCCTGCACGGCAATTTCCTGATGCCGGGCTCCACCATCCGGCCTTCCGCCAGGGCAAGAACCGTAAGCCCCGCCTGACGTCCCAATTCCCTCAATTCCATGTCCACCGTCGTCAGCGGCGGCCGCGTCTGGGCCGCGACGATCTCCCAATTGTCGAAGCCGACCACCGAGACGTCCTGCGGAACCTTGATGCCTCTCTCCCGCAGAGCATCGATGACGCCCCGTGCGATCTGATCGTTGCCGCAGAAGATCCCATCCGGTCTCTCCGCAGCGCGGTTCCATATCGCCGCTATCGCATCGTGGCCCCAGCTCTCGGACCAGACGCCAGACATGACTTCCGCATCCCGACCGACGATCGCCCGGTAGGAGGCCGCACGCTCGCGAACCGAGAAGAAGTCCTCGGGCCCGGTGATATGGACGATCCGTCGCCGTCCAAGCTTGCGCAGCCACTCGACCGCCAGCCTGGCACCTTGCTCGTCATCCGACCGGAAGCTCACGCTATCTGGCGCTCCCTCCGTGAAGGCGTAGACGACCGGCACATGCAAATTGGACAAATCCACCGGCAACCGTCTGTCAAGACGCTTTCCCGTCGCGATTATCCCGTCCACCTGTTTGTCGAGCATCGCCTCGACATGAACCTGGCCGAGAGCGGGATCGTCTTCGATCGCGCACAGGAAAACCGAAACGCCGTGATCGACGAGAGCCTCGGATATGCCCGCCATGACCGGCAGCGTGAAGCGGCCGTAAGTGTCGTTCGTCAGGAGTCCGATCGTGAAGCTCCGCTTGCTGAGGAGACCCCTTGCCAAGGCATTCGGCCGGTATCCGATCTCCGCGGCGATACGCTTCACGCGTTCACGCGTGTCATCGGTCATTCGGCCGGTATCGTTCAGCGCTTTCGATGCTGTCGATATGCTAATTCCGGCAGCCCTCGCCACTTCGTGAATGGTGGTCCTGCCTGTTTTTTTCCCCGTGAGTATCAGCTGCTCCTCCGTCGCACCTGAGATGAGAAAAGCTTTTACCACGACGCTTGTCAAGCGGGAAAAGGTTTTCTCGCAAGGTGGCTGGGATGCGAAGGAGAGCAGCCTGCAGCTCCTCGTCCTCGAAGGCGCGACCTCCCCGGTGTCGATGCGAAACTTCGAAAGACCTCAGAAGGACAGATCGAGCACGCGGCCTTCGAAAAGGCGGTCTCGGGAGCCTTCGAGATGCGCGCGCATCAGGTCGCGCGCCTCGTCGGCTCTGCCCTCGGCAATGGCCTTGTAGATGGCATTGTGCTCCTGGAATACCTGTTCGAGGCCCTGGCGGGGGCCGAGCAGCGAGAGGCCGTGAAGATGCATGCCGACGGCGATATGCGCTTTCAGGGCGTCGATCGAGGCGGTGTAATAGTGATTGTTGGCAGCCTCGGTGACGGCGCGATGGAAGATGAAGTCGGCATCGGCGCGATGCAGCTGGTGGCTGGTCGCTTCCCTCAGATCGGCAAGCGCGTCGGCGATCTTCTGAAGCGCTGCCTCATCCCGGCGTTTGGCCGCGAAATAGGCGGCCGCCGGCTCGATCGTCAGGCGGAATTCGTAGCAGCGCTGGATATCGGCGATCGTCTTGACCGGCGAATAGGCGAGCTGCGCCGTCGGCGAGCCCTGTGCGCTGACGAAGGTGCCGGCTCCCTGACGGGCGTAGACGATCCCTTGTTCACGCAGTCGGGCCAAGGCATCGCGGACGATCGGACGTGAAACGCCGAGCATCGAAGCAAGCTCGTGCTCGCCCGGCAGACGGGAATCCGGCGGATAATTGCCGGTCCGGATGCGCTCCAGGAGCTGGTCGAAAACGCGGTCGACCAGTTTCACGGCCTTGCCGCGTTCCGGCCGCGGCGGTGCCCCCGCCTGCGAATTCACTGATGCGCCGTTCGCTTCATCCACTCTCATTCTCCCTGCTGGCATCCGTCTATGCCGCCTGATTTCGGGGAACCAGTCTTAGCAAACTATCGGAATTGCCAAAGCCTCCCGACTTGATGGCGCAACGGAACTGCCGTCCTGCGCCATCGGTCAGATCGAACCAGGGAATGCCGGCTTCGATCTCGCCTTTCGGCCGAACGACCCGCACCCCCAATCCGCGAAAGACGGCAAGCGCGGTATCCCCGCCGCCGACCATCAGCATTTCCGGCCCCGTCACAACTATGACCGATTTCACACCCTGCGCAAAGCGCGCCGCGACCTGCGCAGCCTCATGCGATATTTCTCCTGTGCAACGCAAGAGCGCAGGCAGCCGTATATTCCCGACCGGTTCGACTTCTCCCATCGGTGCATCGATCACGGTCGCCAGGGTTCCGGAACTTTCCAGCCGTTCCATCTGGCGGGCGGTGATCGGATCGCGCGAGCCGAACGCAAAGAGCGTTTCCGCCCGAACTTCGAAACCCTGGTGCTGGGTACCGGCGTGGCCGCGGCCGAGATGGCGGGCGAGGGCGGCGCCAAGACCGCGCGCCCCGACGGCGAGAACCGATGCCCAGTCGTTTTCCGCCACGATCCGGTCGAGGTCCGCATCGCTTTCGGCATCCCCAATCGCGAGTCTTTCGGAGCGTCCGGCAAAGAGAGCGGCAATCGGCAAGGGCGTGTCGACGCCGCGTCCGACGACAGAGCCGCCGGAGGTAAACCGTTGCTGATCCGGGATTGCCGGTGCAATCAGGATGCTTTCGCGCTCGAATACGCCAGCAAGCGCCGCACTTTCGGCGGCGACATTTCCCTTCAGCCTGGAATCGATCTTCTTCATGACGATCGCCGGAGCCGCAGCCGCAAGCTTTTGACCGGCGGCCCGGACCACTTTGGTCGCCTCGTCGCCGGAAAGCGCCCGCGAGGCCGTGTTGACGACGACCACTTCAGCGCCTGTGGCAATGGCTTCCTCGATCGCCCCTGCGTCCACGGCGACGGCGACAGACAGGCCCGCCTCGACGAAGGGCGTGCCGGTGTCGAGCGAGCCCGTCAGATCATCGGCGATCACGGCAGCCTTCAAGCTCATGCGGTCTGTCCCGGATTGACGGCATGGCAGGCGACGAGATGGCCGGGCTTTGCCTCCGTCCAAGCCGGCACCACCTTGCTGCAGACCTCCATGGCGATCGGGCAGCGTGTATGGAAGCGGCAACCGGATGGCGGGCTGAGGGGGCTCGGCACATCGCCCTGCAGGATCTGGCGCTTGCGGTTCCTCTCATGCTCCGGGTCGGTTTCGGGCACAGCCGAAAGCAGCGCCTTTGTATAGGGATGCAGCGGGTTGTCGAAAAGCTCCTCGCGCGTCGCAAGCTCGGCCAGCCGACCGAGATACATGACGCCGACGCGGGTGCTGATATGGCGTACGACGGCGAGATCATGGGCGATGAAGAGGTAGGTTAGGCCGTATTTTTCCTGCAGGTCGAGTAGCAGGTTGATGATCTGCGCCTGGATCGAGACGTCGAGCGCCGAGATCGCCTCGTCGCAGACGATGAATTTCGGCTGGCAGGCGAGCGCGCGGGCGATCGCGACACGCTGGCGCTGGCCGCCGGAAAGCTCGTGCGGATAGCGCTGCGCAAAGCGTGGCGGCAGACCGACATCGGTCAGGAGGGCCGCGACGCGGTCCTTCAGCTCTGCCTTCGTGGCGAGCTTGTGGAAGAGGATGGGTTCGGCGATCGCCTCGCCGATCGTCATGCGGGGATTGAGCGTCGAATAGGGATCCTGGAAGACGATCTGCAGGTCGCGCCGGAAGGGACGCATCTGCTTCTCGCCGAGCGTGGCCAGATCCTGGCCCTTGTAGACGACCCGGCCGCTGGTGGCGCGATAAAGATTGAGGATGGTGAAGCCGGTCGTCGATTTGCCGCAGCCGGATTCACCGACGAGGGAGAGCGTCTCGCCTTCCATGATGTCGAGGTCGACGTTGTCGAGCGCATAGACGGTGGCCGCGCGTTCTCCGAAGGCGCCGAGCTTGACGTGGAAATGCTTGACCAGGCCTTCGACCTTGAGGAGCGGTTGCGCACCCATCATGCAGCCTCCTGCATTCTCTGAACGACGAAACATGCGGCGCGGTGATCGCTGGCGCCGGCGAGTGGCTCGAGCTTGGGCACCTGCTCGTGGCAGATCGCCTCGGCCAGCGGACAACGCGGCGCAAACGGACATCCCTTCGGCCGGCGACCGGGCTCCGGCGGCGTCCCGCCGATCGAACTAAGCCGGCTTGCCGGCGCATCCGAAAGCTTGGGGATCGAGGAAAGCAGGCCGCGCGTGTAAGGATGGCTCGGGCGGGCATAAAGCTCGTCCACCGGTGCATCCTCGACGACGGTGCCGGCATAGAGAACGGCGACGCGATCGACGAGACCGGCGATCAGCGCCAGATCGTGGGTGATCCAGACGACGGACATGCCGAGCTTGGCCCGCAGTTCCTTCACGAGATCGACGATCTGCGCCTGGATCGTCACGTCGAGCGCCGTGGTCGGCTCGTCGGCGATCAAAAGCTTCGGATTGCAGGCAAGGCCGATCGCGATCATCACGCGCTGGCGCATGCCGCCCGAAAGCTCGTGCGGATAAGCCATCAGCCGCTCTTCCGGGCCTGGGATGCCGACGAGGCGCAGCAACTCGACGGCACGGGCGCAGGCCTCCGCCTTGCTTATCTTGCTGTGATAGATCAGCGGCTCGCAGATCTGGTCGCCGACGCGCATGACCGGGTTGAGCGAGGTCATCGGGTCCTGGAAGACGAAGCCGATATCGCCGCCTCGCACCTTGCGCAGCTCCGAATTCGACATCTTCTGCAGGTCGCGGCCGTTGAAATCTGCGCTCCCCTTGGTGACCTTGATCTTGTTCGGCAGGAGCCGCATTAGGCTCAGCATGGTCAGACTTTTACCGCAGCCGGATTCGCCGACGACGCCAAGGGTTTCGCCCTTGTTCACGTGAAGGTCGATACCGTCGACCACCACGGCTGGGCCACGCCTGGTTTCGATCTCGACGGTGAGGTCGCGGACGTCGAGAAGGCGCTCATTCGTCTTGGTGTTCATCACTTGCTCCCCCGCGGATTGAGTGCATCGTTGAGGCCATCGCCGAGGAAGCTGAAGGCAACCGAGGCAAGGCCGAGCACGGCCGCCGGGGCGGCAAGGAGATGCGGATAGTGCTGCCAGACACGCAGGCCGTCCGAGATCATGTTACCCCAACTGGGCGTCGGCGGATTGACGCCAACACCGAGGAAGCTGAAGGCGCTTTCGAGAACCATGGCAGTGCCGAGACCGGCGCTGACGGAGACGATCAGCGGACCCAGCGCATTCGGCACGATATAGCGCTTGATGATGATCCAGTTCGACAGACCGAGCGCCTGCGCCGCCGTGATATAGGGCCTGTTGCGGATGGAAAGCACCTGCGCGCGTACCAGGCGGGCATAGGGTGGCCAGGAGATCAGCGCCATCGATCCGAAGACGAGGATGAAATCTACCCATACCGTCTGGCGGTAGAAGGGGTTGAGCGTCTCCAGGTAGCGCGCTTCCATCCACCTAGTGATCGGCGACTTCAGCGAGGCGTTGATGACGACGACGAGCAGAAGATTGGGGACCGACATCGTCACATCCGTCAGCCACATGATGACGCGGTCGAAGGGATTGCCGAAGAAGCCGGCAACAGCGCCAAGAGTAAGCCCGATCAGCACCGCGAAGACGGTGACGATGACGGCGACCAGGAAGGCGGTGCGCGTGCCGTAGACGACGCGGCTGAAGACATCGCGGCCGAGATCATCCGTCCCGAAGAGATGCGAGAGGGAAGGGGCCGAGTTTCTGGCTGCGAGATCCTGGCTCAGATAATCGTACGGCGTGAGATAGGGACCGAAGATCGCCGCGAAGCCGAGGATCAGCACGACGGCGAGGCCGAAGAGCGCGAGCTTGTTGCGCTTCAGGCGGTGCCAGGCATCGCGCCATAGGTTGACCGGCGGCTCGTCGACCGTCTCGACCGTGGAGAGGGGAATGGCGGACATGATCAGCGGCTCCTTCTCGAATCGCCGGCGCGCGGATCGAGCAGCGGATAGAGCACATCGACCAGCAGGTTCGACACCATGACCAGGAAAGACCCGATCAGCGTGATCGCAAGAATGACGGGATAATCGGAATTGGTGAGTGCCTGCACGGTCAACCGGCCGAGGCCCGGAAGACCGAAGACGAGCTCGACGAAGATCGCGCCGTTGACGATCGTGATCATGATGAGGCCGAGCTGGGTGACGACCGGTGTCAGCACCGGGCGCAGGATATGCTTCAGCGCGACGACAATCTCCGGCACGCCCTTGGCGCGGGCGGTGCGGACGAAATCTTCCGACAGCACCTCGATGACGGCGGCGCGCGTCTGGCGCACGATGAGCGCGATCGGCTGGAAGGACAGCACGATGAGCGGCAGGATGATGCGCACGTCGAAGATGCCACCCCAGCCATAGGGCACCTTGATCATCGGCAGAAGCACGATCAGCCCCACCATCAGAAGCGGGCCGGCGACATAGGCGGGGACCGCCCAGAGGAAGAGCGCCGAACCGAGGATCGTGTAGTCGATGCGGCTGTTCTGGTTGAGCGCGGCAAGCATGCCGAGCGGAATCGCCACCACGGCCGTCAGGACGATGGCACAGAGCGCGAGCTGGAAGGAGACCGGTGCTGCGGCCGAAACCATTGCCCAGACCGAACGGCCGGAGGTCAGTGAATTGCCGAACTGGCCATGCAGCAGGTTCCAGATGTAAAGGCCGAATTGCTCGATGAAAGGCTTGTTAAGACCGGCGCTCTCGCGGATGGCTTCGATCTTCTGCGGATTATAGGCGACGTCGCCCGGCGCGCGAAGGAAGATCAGTTTGATCGGATCGCCGGCGCCGTAGAAGGCCATCGCATAGACGGCCATCATCACGACCAGTACCGACGGTATCCAGATGGCGAACCGCGTTAGCACATAGCGTAGCAAGGCCACCTCCCACTCTTGCCCGGCGCATGACTGGCGGGAACACCGCAGATGGCCGGTTCTTCTCGAAAGATGCGCGAAGACCCTGCGGCCTTCGCGCCGATGTCAGGCCGTCTCAGGCGGCCTTGGTCGTTGCGGTCAGCCGATGGAAACGTCCCAGGGCGCCACGACCTGCCAGTCAAGGTTCTTCTCCATGGCCTTGACGTCCTTGGTTGCCCAGCGGGACATCGCCTGAGAATACCACGGAATGAACGCCCAATCCTCGCGGAACGCCTTCTGTGCCTCCTGGGCGAGCTTCACGCGGTCCGGATCGTCGGTGGACTTGGTCGCAGCCTCGGCAAGCAGGCTGTCCACCTTGTCGTTCTTGTAGCCGCCGAGCTTGTTCTGGGCGTTGGACGAGGTGGAGGCGATGGAGCCGGCAAGATAGGAAGCTGCATCGGGAACGCGCGTGCCGACGTCGTCGCGGAAGATCTGCACGGAGTTCTGGTCCGGTCCCGCATAGGCGTCTTGCTGCGGCTTCATGTCAACGGCGGTGATGCCGAGGTTCTGGCGCCACTGCTCGGCGATGAACTGTGCAGCTGCCTCGATCGCCGGAGCCGAAATGCCGACGAACATGATCTTCGGCAGACGTTCCGGTCCACCATACTTCGATTCCGCCAAAAGCTTTTTGGCGCCTTCCGGATCGTAAGGGAAGGGCTCGAAGCCGGAATTGTCGGCGCCCGGAACCGAGTTCAGGATCTGGTCCGCCTTCTTGTGCGGTCCATCGGGATAGGAGGCCTTGAACAGGCCGTCGCGATCGACCGCCATGATCAGCGCCTGGCGCACCTTCGGGTCGTCCATTGGCGCGCGGGAGATGTTGAACCAGAAATGCTGGCTCGTCGGAATGATCGGGCCGGCGGAGAATTCCGGGCCAAGATCCTGGATGATCGTCGAGGTGACGAGCTCCGTATGGGCATTGTATTCGCCCGACTTGATGAGCTGCGTTGCCGTGACGTTGTCTTCGATTGAGGCAATCTCGATGCGGGCGAGCTTCGGCTTCGGTCCGAAGAAGTTCTCGTTCGGCTCGAAGGTCAGCGTGCCGGCGTCGATATCGATCGCGGTCAGCTTGAACGGGCCGGAATAGACCGCACTGTTGTCGGGCTTGTACCAGTCTGCGACTTCCTCGCCATCGCTGCCCTTGGACTGCGAAGCCTTGGTGATCGGGATGATGTGGTTGGCAAGGCGCATGAAGAAGATCGGGTCAGCTTCGGTCAGCGTGACGACGACCGTACCCTCGTCCGGGGTGGCAACACCGGAGATCTCCGTGGCAGAGCCTGCGCCGAGTTCCTTGTAGCCTTGAACCTTGCTCAGCACCTGGTCGGCGCGCTGGCTCTTGGTGTTCGGCATGGAAGCGACTTCCCACGAACCCTTGATATCGGCCGAGGTAATCTTGCTGCCATCGGAGAACACGGCCTTCGGATCGATCTTGAAGGTCCAGACCTTCTTGTCGGGCGATTCCCAGCTCGTGAAGACGTAGGGCTTCAGCTTGCCGTCGGCGTCGAAATACATCGGCGAGGCCCACCAGAAGGAATTCCAGCGAAAGGTTCTGCCGCCGCCGCGCAGCGGCGACCAGTCCTGGTCGAAAGCCGGGTTGATAGCCTTAAGCACCTGGCCTTCCTGCGCCTTCACGATGCGGGCGCTTGCGCCGAAAAGAGTGAAGCCGACGCCGGCGGCCAGCCCAAGCTTGAGGGCTTCGCGGCGGGAAATCTGCGAAATGCTTTGGTCGTTGCGAATTGTCATTTGCTCCTCCGTGGCAAGCAGCGCGCTTGTTCGAAAGACCCTCCCCGAAGCCGCGCGACATGGCGTAAAGAGTTGCGCGATAATGTAAATCTGTCAATAAAAAATAACGAAGCGACCGTCGAAACCGCATAACTCAATAATTAATATAGAAAAATCAATAAATTAAAATCCAACGCGCGGTTTTCTAAAATTTGTAAGATTGACAACTCCGGCACGTTGCGATGAATTCAGCACGGTAGGAACGTGCCGGGAAGGCCCGGTTTGAAGAGGAGGATACTTTGAGCGATCACAAGATTACAGGCGTCTACAGCGCCGCCACGACCCCTCTCAATGCCGATGGCAGCCCCGATCTCGGCCTCTTCACCGAACACTGCCGGAGGCTGATCAGCGAAGGTTGCCACGGCGTCGCGTTGCTTGGCACCACCGGCGAGGCCAACTCCTTCTCTTCGGCCGAGCGGCGCACCATCCTCGAAGCGGCGCTTGAGGCCGGCATCCCCGCGGACCAGCTTCTGCCCGGCACCGGCGTGGTTGCCATTCCGGAGACGGTCGAACTCACCAAGCATGCGCTCTCGCTCGGCGTTACCAAGGTGGTGATGCTGCCGCCCTTCTACTACAAGGGCGTCTCCGACGACGGGCTGTTCGCCGCCTATGCGCAGGTGCTGGAGAAGATCGGCGACAGCCGCCTCCAGGTGATCCTCTATCATATTCCGCAGGTTTCCGGCGTTCCGCTCTCCATTCCGCTGATCAGCCGGCTGGTCGAGGCCTTCCCTGAAACCGTGGTCGGCATCAAGGAATCTGCAGGCGATTTCAACAACATGCAGGCAATTATCGCGGCCTGCCCGGGCTTCTCGGTGCTCTGCGGTGCCGATCCGCTGCTGCTGCCGCTTCTGAAGGCCGGCGGCGCCGGCTGCATCACCGCAACCTCCAACCTCGTCGCGAATTCGCTGCGCACCGTCTACGATCATGTTCATGACGAGACGCGTGCTGCCGAGGTCGAAGCTGCGCAGGCGCGCATCAACGCCTTCCGCACGCTGTCGAACTCCTATGTCCAGATCCCGACGATCAAGGCCATGGTCGGTCTGAAGACCGGCAATACTGCCTGGAAGCGTACGCGGCCGCCGCTGGTGCCGCTCAGCGATGCCGAATATGCGACGCTCGCCGAAGGTTACGCGAAGCTGCCGTAAGGGAGGAAACTCATGCAAGCTACAGGCCTGCTGCCGGAGGAGGTTCCGGCTCTGATGGATGGGACGCTTCGGCCAAATGGCGCTCAGCCCGGCCGTTTCGATGCCTATCTGCCGTCTCCGTGCATTCAAAACCATGCCGCCAACCTCGCTTTCCTGGCCGACGGCACGCTTACCTGCGTCTGGTTCGGCGGCACGATGGAGGGCATGGGTGACATCTCCATTTACATGTCGCGGCTTGCGCCGGGAGCCGATCGCTGGTCCAAGCCGGAGAAGATGTCGGATGATCCGGCGAAATCCGAGCAGAATCCGTTGATTTTCACCGCGCCGGATGGCCGGGTCTGGCTGCTCTATACCTCGCAGACGTCCGGCGATCAGGATGGCGCAGTTGTCAAATGCCGGATTTCCGAGGATGGCGGCAAGACCTTCGCACCGGCCTATGTTCTCTGCGACGTGCCGGGCACCTTCGTGCGCCAGCAGATTGTCGTGAACCGCAGCGGCGACTGGCTGCTTCCGGTCTTCCGCTGCATCAGCCTGCCCGACCAGCGCTGGAGCGGTGACGCCGATACGGCCGGCGTGCTGATCTCCCGCGACGGCGGAAAAAGCTGGCAGATGAAGGACATAGCCGATAGCCTGGGCGCCGTGCATATGAATATCCTGCCGCTCGACGGGGACAGGATGGTCGCCTTCTTTCGCGATCGCTATTCCGAGAATGTCCGCGCCTCGCTGTCCTCCGACCAGGGCAAAACCTGGAGCGCGCCTGAGGCGACAAACCTCCCCAACAACAATTCCTCGATCCAGGCTGCGGCCTTGAAAGATCGAAGAATTGCAATGGTTTACAACCACAGCAATGCCGCATCGTCGGATGCGCGACGCCAGTCGCTCTATGATGAGATCGACAGCGACAAGACGGCGAGCGTGGGGGTTTCCGGGGCGGCGGTGCGAAAGGCCGTCTGGGGTGTGCCGCGTGCGCCCCTCAGCCTTGCGGTTTCCGTCGACGAGGGCCGCAGCTTCGAGCGCAAGCTCGATCTCGATACCGGCGACGGCTATTGCCTGAGCAACAATTCGAAAGACATGCTCAATCGCGAGTTCTCCTATCCGTCGATTGTCCAGGGATCCGACGGCGTGCTGCATGTGGCCTATACCTATTACCGGCGCGCCATCAAATATGTGCGACTTCCATTGGAATCAATTGCTTAGCACTCCATGAAAATAGTTGGAGGGGCGCGGTGAGGCTGGATGCCGGAAGGCATTCGGCCTCGCCGTGTCAATAGCGATGTTTACAAGTGTACGACAGATCGTGCGCTTTCCTCTTCACCTGTGCCGGTGTAAGTTTCCGTAAGAAAATTGCTTTTAAGTCAATGTTTTAACGCGGACGCCAGCTGCCTCCTGTCGATGCAGCCTCATCGAAATGGATCGGAAAGCAAGAAAAATCCTTGAGCATTCTTGCTAAAAACCAGCAATTAAGATAACAACTTTACATCATTGACGGCAAGTCCGTTGCGCATCGGGGAGGACCGCAGATGGTCAGTTTGGATTCGCCTATCACCGTTGTCCGGCCGCACCTGATCGAATTCGGCCTCGGGACCGCGGGAAAACTGGGCGCCTGGGCAGCTGATAAGGGCTATTCCCGCACGTTGGTCATTTCCGATGCCTTCAATGCCTCGCGCATCGACCTTTTGCAGTTGAAGGGTCAGGTCTCCGTCTTCTCGGACGTAACGCCTGAGCCGGATATCGGCAATCTTGCCAAGGTGCTCGCAGCGGCCGGGGCGGCGCAGGCCGATCTCATCGTCGGTTTCGGCGGCGGCAGCGCCATGGACCTTGCCAAGTTGGCTGCCGTGCTCACCGGCTCGTCGCAGAGCCTGCGCGACGTCGTCGGGGCAAACAAGGTCCAGGGCCCCCGCAAGGCAGCGCTTGCCCAAGTGCCGACCACGTCTGGAACCGGAAGCGAAGCCGGCATCCGCGCTCTGGTAACCGATCCTGATACTAAGGCGAAGCTTGCCGTCGAGAGCCTGCATATGCTCGCCGACATCGCCGTCATCGACCCGTCGTTGACCTTCTCGGTTCCCGCCCGCACGACGGCCGCGACCGGCGTCGATGCCATGGCGCATTGCGTCGAGGCCTTCACCAATCGCAAGGCACATCCGATGATCGATATCTATGCGATCGAGGGAACGCGGCTCGTCGGCCAATATCTCGCCCGCGCCGTCCGCGATGGTTCGGACGCTGAGGCGCGCGCCGGTCTTTCGCTCGCCTCGCTCTATGGCGGTTTTTGTCTAGGCCCGGTCAACACGGCGGGTGGACATGCGCTCGCCTATCCGCTCGGCACGCGCTGGCATGTCGCCCACGGTGCGGCCAATGCGCTGATTTTCCCGCATGTCCTCGCCTTCAACACGCCGGCGGTGCCGGCAAAGACCAAGGCGGTCATGGAAGCGCTCGGTTACAGCATCCCCGAGAGCATCAAGTCGGTCTTCGATACGGCCTATGCCTTCTGCGCCGAACTCGGCATCGAAATGACGCTGTCCGGCCTCGGCGTGCCGGAAAACGATCTCGACGCCATGGCCGACGACGCTTTCGCCATCCGCCGGCTGCTCGACAACAATCCGCGCGACTTGACCCGCGCCGACATCCGCTCGATCTACGAAGCAGCCTATTGAGCCGAGTTTTCAAGAGGAATTTGACTGATGGACAGGAATGCAAAAGTCGCGGTAACCCTTGGTGATCCCGCCGGCGTAGGCCCTGAGGTGATCGTCAAGGCGCTGGCTGCGCTGCCGGCGGCCGAACGGCGCGATTTCGTCATCGTCGGCAATACGGAAGCGCTGGAGCGGGCGGCGCGTGCAACCGACATCACCCTGCGTTTCGGTCCTTCGGCCTCGGACGACGGAAGCGTCATCGCCGTGGATGAAGTGCCGCTTGGCGCCGCCCTGCCGGAGATCGGCAAGGTCAGCTCCGTCGCGGGCGATGCCTCGGTCCGCTACATCGCTCGCGCCGTCGATCTGGCGATGTCGAAGCAAACCGATGTCATCGTCACCGCACCGATCAACAAGGAGGCGATGAACCTCGCCGGTCATCATTTCGACGGTCATACCGGCCTGCTTGCGCATCTCACCGGCTCCAAGAGCTCCTTCATGCTGCTTGCCTCGGAACGGCTGAACACCATTCACGTTTCCACCCACGTCTCGCTGAAGGGCGCGATCGAGCGGGCGAAGACCGAGCGCGTGCTCGCGACGATCGAAGCCGGACACAATCACTTCATGCGGCTGGGCAAGAAGGCGCGC
>NZ_JBNDHT010000110.1:0-24124 GCF_056755115.1 Rhizobium sp. SVR5-2C
CTGATCGGCGAAGGCGTGCGCGGTTCGCTCGCCAAGCAATTGATCGCCAAGTTCGATCTCTCGAAGGATCGCGAGCCCCAAAAATTCGGCATTGGCCTCAAGGAGCTCTGGGAGGTGAAGCCCGAGAACCACAAACCGGGCCTCGTGCAGCATTCCTTCGGCTGGCCGCTCGGCTTCAAGACCGGCGGCGGCTCGTTCCTCTATCATCTGGAAGACAACCTCGTTGCCGTCGGCTTCGTCGTCCACCTGAACTACAAGAACCCCTATCTCTATCCGTTCGAGGAGTTCCAGCGCTTCAAGACGCATCCGGCAATCCGCACCACCTTCGAGGGCGGCAAGCGGCTCTCCTACGGCGCCCGCGCCATTACCGAGGGCGGATACCAGTCGGTGCCGAAGCTCTCCTTCCCGGGCGGAGCGTTGATCGGATGTTCGGCCGGTTTCGTCAACGTGCCGCGCATCAAGGGCAGCCATAATGCGGTGCTCTCGGGCATGCTGGCGGCCGACAGGATCGCTGCTGCGATCGCGGCGGGCCGCGCCAATGACGAGGTCGTCGAGATCGAGACCGACTGGCGTGCCAGCGACATCGGCAAGGACCTGAAGAGGGTGCGCAACGTCAAGCCGCTGTGGTCGAAGTTCGGCACCGCAATCGGCGTGGCGCTTGGCGGCTTCGACATGTGGACCAACCAGCTCTTCGGCTTCTCTTTGTTTGGAACGCTGAAGCACGGCAAGACCGATGCGGCTTCCCTGGAGCCCGCCGCGCAACACAAGCCGATCGCCTATCCCAAGCCGGACGGCGTTCTGACCTTCGACCGTCTCTCTTCGGTGTTCCTATCGAACACCAACCACGAGGAAGACCAGCCGGTGCACCTGCAGGTCAAGGATATGGCGCTGCAGAAATCGTCCGAATACGGCGTCTATGCCGGTCCCTCGACCCGCTACTGTCCGGCCGGCGTCTACGAGTGGGTGGAGAAGGATGGGCAAGAGACCTTCGTCATCAACGCCCAGAACTGCGTCCACTGCAAGACCTGCGACATCAAGGACCCCAACCAGAACATCAACTGGGTGCCGCCGCAGGGCGGCGAGGGACCGGTCTATCCGAACATGTGAAGTTCAGGCGTTGCTCAGGCTCACGCCCAACGCCGACGCCGTCTTTTCGAGTCGTTTATCTCTGGTCCAGAGACGTGCTTCAGGTGTCAGCAGGACGGAGGCCAGCAGGTGTGCGTCGACATAGCCGATGCCTATGCCGTAAAGCTTTCGCTGTTTGATAAGGTGGAGAACATCTTCATCTGACGCTTTGACGGCCTTCGGCAAAAGCTCAAGGCTGCTCAGCACCAGGTCATATTGCGGTAGGTTGCCGAGGCTGATTTCACCGATAATGAAAGGATGAGAGAGAACTTCCCGTGCTTCCAGAAAATCGCGCAAATTTGGATCACTTGCCCGCAGATGGTCGACCCATACCGAGGTGTCGACAAGGATCATTCGTCGCCCAGCCTGCGGCGCGGCGGTGCAACCAAATTGGGTGCGCTGCCGCCGAGCCGGGCAAGCGTCCGCGCCGCCTCGCGTTCTACGAGAGCGCGGAGCGCTTCCCGAACAATCAAGGACGTTTCCGCAATACCGGTCGCGTCACGCGCTTTTGACAAAAGTTCGTCGTCGATGCTTAACGTTGTGCGCATCACCTGTCTCCTACGCATCAAAATTAGCATCACATGATGCGGCTTTCAATGCATCGGCAAAGCGGGCACCCGGCGGGCACTACTGGCTTTTCTAGCGCCCCCGAGCCGCGATGCCGGTCGAAAGCGCAACGCCGATCCCGGTGATGACGGCGGCCGATATTTCCGCAACACCGATTTCCTCTCCGAGCAGCACGCCGGCGCCGATCGTGGCCAGCACCGGCGTGATCGCCGTGAAGGCCGCCGCCTGCGTGCCACCCAATGCATGCACGGCAAGGCCATAGGCAACGGTTGCGGCAAGACCCGAGAGGACACCTTGGGTCAGCATCTGCAGGCCGACCTCGGCAAGCGGGGCGCTCGCGATGGAGGTGCCGAAGATGAAGGCAAGGCCGGCGTGGATCAGAAATGACCAGATGGCGATGATCGCGCTTGCCTGCACTGCGGTCAGGCCCGAGCGCCGGAAGGCGTGCGTGTAGGCTGCCCAGAGGATTGCGCCCATCGGCAACAGGACGAAGCTGGTCCAGGGGAGGGCAGTCCCTGCAAGGCTGCGGACGAGCAGAATGGCGACGCCCACGACGATCGCCGCCAATCCTAGCCAGCGCGAGACATCCGGTCGTTCGCGGAAAATGACGACGCCGATGAGGGCGGCAGCGAGCGGCATGGAGCCACCGAGCAGGATTCCGGCCGCAGAGGCAGGGGTCGAATGAATCGCCGAAGTGGTCAGCTGGAAGAAGACGGCGCCGGCGCCGGAAACCATCATGGCAAGCAGGCCAAGCGGCACCCCCTTCGGTAGCAGGCCGGTTTTTAGCCAGACCGGTGCCAGCACGAGCGCCGGGATGCCGTAGCGGATCAGACCGATATCGATCGTCCCGAGCTGTGTTGCCGCGCTGTGACGTGTCGCAAGGATCCAGGCCGCCCAGATCAGGACCGTAACAGCGGCTCCCGCATATCCGACGGACGTCGAGGCGGATTTGGCATTGTTGGTGAAGGCAAGGACGCTCATGGATCTATCCTCTCATTGTCATCGGATCGCTGTCCGGTTGAGAAAAGAATAGGCGAGGAGTGCGGGGCATGTCCTTGCTATCTATGGCGCGAAAGCGGTACCGTAAGCAATGATCTGCCAAAATATGCGAAGGAATTTAGCAATCATGCCAAATTTGGATAAATTCGACTTAGCGATCCTGAAGTGTCTTCAGGAGGATGCGCGGGCGACCAACGTCGAGATTGCCGAGAAGGTCAATCTGTCGCCGTCCCCCTGCCTGCGCCGAATCCGCAACCTCGAAAAGACGGGCGTCATCCGCGGCTACCGCGCTGATATCGACCGCAAGGAGGTTGGCCTCGGCTTGACGGTTTTTGTCGAACTTAAGGTCGCCCACCACAGCCGCGAGAACGCGCAGGCGCAGGAGGCGGCATTGCTTGCCATTCCCGAAGTGGTCTCGTGTTTCCTGATCTCAGGAACGGCGGACTTCCTGGCGGAAGTCGTGGTCGAGGACCTGGCCGCTTACGAGCGGCTTCTCACCGATACGCTGCTGACCTTGCCGAATGTCAGCGACATCCGCTCGAACTTCGCCATTCGCAGCATGAAGACTCACGGGCCGTTGAAGCTGCCCGAAGGAAAATAAGGTGAGTTTTTTTGTAAACTTTACTTGAAGTCTGCACGTCAATTCTGTAGCGGAAAATTTAAAAGCGGGAGCTGCCTCCCGTCGCCCGTTTCAGCTGGGAGTTTGACATGAGCATATTGCAGAACCCGATTTCACGCCGCCATTTTGGCCTCCTCCTCGGCGCCGCCGCAGCGGCAGCCGCAACCAGGCCGGCCTTCGCGCAAGATTCAGCCCGCACGATCAAGCACCAGCTCGGCTCGACGGAGATCAGTGGCAAACCGCAGCGCGTCGTCGCGCTGGAATTCTCGTTCGTCCAGGCGCTGGACGCCATCGGGGTTGTGCCGGTCGGCGTGACCGACGACAACCAGCCGAAGCGCATCGAGCAGCTGCTCGGCAAGAAGATCGACTACAGCTCCGTCGGCACGCGCCTCGAGCCGAATCTCGAGCTTGTCAGCGCCCTGACGCCCGACCTGATCATCGCCGATGAAATCCGCCATTCCGCCATCTATTCGCAGCTCAGCACCATTGCTCCGACGATCGTGCTAAACAGCTGGGAGGGCAGCTACCGGACAATCAAGGACGGCGTCGTCACAATCGCCGATGCGCTCGGCGACAAGACAAAGGGTGAAAAGGCGGTCGCAAATCACGAAGCGGCAATCGCGGCCCTCGTCACCAAGATCCCGGCGGGCGAGAAGCGCCGCTTCCTTCTGGCGGTCGCAACGCCCGATTCCATGAGCCTCCACACTTCGTCGTCCTTCACCGGCTCCGTCTTCAAGGCGATGGGACTGACGCCTGCAGTCGACTCCTCCGATGCCGTGGAAAGCGGTGCGGGCCTCGAGCGGCTGATCGCCGTCAATCCCGATGTACTGCTGGTCGCAACCGATGCCGGCGGCACGGTGCTCGACCAGTGGAAGGGCAACAGCGCCTTCGCCAACATTTCCGCGGTCAAGGATGGCAAGATCTTCGAGGTAGACCGCAATCAGTTCTCGCGCTTCCGCGGCCTGAAGACGGCCGAGATGGTTGCTCGGGAAATCCTGGCCAAGGTTTACAGCGCAGCGTGAGCGGCAGTGAGCGGCAAGGCGGCAGCGATGGCAGTTAAGGCGGGCTGGCGGCTGCAACCGCTCACCCTCGGCTGCCTGCTGTTTGCCGCTCTGGTTGCGGTGATCGTCGCAGCCGTCTGCTTTGGCGTTTCGGAACTGCCGGTTCTGCGCGCCTTTTTCCTCTTTATCGCGCCCGATGGCTCGCCGGACAGCGCGCTCGTCTGGGACGTGCGCCTGCCGCGTGCGCTGCTCGCCGTCATGGTCGGCGCCAATCTGGCGGTCGCGGGCGTGCTGATCCAGACCCTGACACGCAACCCGCTCGCCTCGCCGCAGACCTTCGGCATCAATGCCGGGGCGTCGCTTGTCATCGTCCTCTGCCTGATTGCTTTTCCGCCCCTGAAGGGAGCAGGCACCGTATGGCCGGCCTTCGCCGGCGCTGCGGCGGTCGGGCTTGCGATGTGGGCGCTTTCGGTCTCGGGCGCCATGAACGACATGAAGCTGGCGCTCGCAGGCATTTCCATCCAGCTCGTTCTTGCGGCCCTGGTTCAGGCAATCCTGATCGCCAACAATGCGGCGCAAGATATTGTCTACTGGCTGGCCGGATCGATCAACGGCGCCCAATGGGAGAAAGTCTGGATCATCCTGCCGTTCACTCTGCTCGGCGGCGGCGCAGCACTTCTGGCCGGGCGCCATTTCGGCGTGCTGGCGCTCGATGAGACGACAGGCCTTTCTCTCGGGCAGAACGCCACGCGGGTCGGCGGGCTGGCGGCGCTGCTGATTGTCGTGCTGGCCGGTTCGGCCGTTGCCGTCAGTGGCCCGATCGGCTTCATCGGCCTGCTGGTGCCGCATATCATCCGGCGCATGGTCGGCGGCGACCAGCTGACCCTGATTGCGCTGAGCGCCATCGCCGGTCCGCTGCTCCTCAATGCCGCCGATCTCGCGGGCCGCGTTGCAGCCTACCCATCCGAAATGCCGGTCGGCATCGTCACTGCGCTGATCGGCGCTCCGGCTTTTTTGCTGATCCTCTGGAGGCAGCGGATCAGATGAACGCGCTTGCCGGACGCAACATGCGGGCGCTGACGGTCTGCCTCACCATCGCCTCCCTTATTGCGGTCCTTGCCGTTCTCGGCATGACGATCGGGGCTGTGACGCTGAGTATTGCTCAGGTGCTGGACGGTATCGGCGGTGGCAAGAACGCTTTCATCGTCATGCAGTATCGGGCGCCGCGTGTTGCCGTCTCGATCCTTGCGGGCGCCTCCTTCGGCCTCGCTGGCGTCTTCCTGCAGGGGGCACTCCGAAACCCGCTGGCCTCGCCGGATGTCGTCGGCATCACCAAATGCGCCGGCCTCGGCGCCTTCCTTGCCGGGATGATGGCTCCTCCCGCCTGGGCGATCTGGGCGATACCGGCAGGGGTAGTGGCAGGGGCAATTCTTGGCGCCGTCCTATTGCTCGTCCTCGGCCGTGCCTTTGGCGGCGGCATTGCGGCGCTTGCGCTCGTCGGCGTCGCGCTCGGCATGCTGGCGCAGGCACTGACGCAATATGTGATGGTGATCTTCCCGACCCGTGCCGACCAGTCGATGGTCTGGCTTGCCGGCAGCGTCTACGGCAGTTCCGGGACCGACGTGCTGATCCTCGGTCTCTGGCTGCTCGCCTGCCTGCCGCTCCTCCTGCTCGCGGCCGCGCGCCTCGATGCCGGCGGTTTCGGTGACGACACGCTGATCAGCCTCGGCATGTCGCCGGGCTGGCTGCGCGGCGGGCTGATTGTCGTTTCCGTGCTGCTCTGCGCAGGCGCCGTTGCCAGCGTTGGCAGCATGGGGTTTCTTGGCCTGCTTGCGCCGCATGCCGCCCGCCTCCTCGTCGGTCCCCACGCCAGACATCTCGTGCCCACGAGCGCGCTGATGGGAGCTCTCGCGCTGTCGGCCGCCGATCTTGCCGGACGGCTCGTGGCGCTGCCGAACGAGATCCCGGCCGGCATCGTCGCCGCGGTGATCGGCGGGCCTTATCTGATTTTCCTGCTCATCAAGGAGACCGGCCGCCATGAGTAGCGCCGCGCAATCCCGCCTTGCCGGAGAAAGGCTGACCCTGGGCTATGCCGCTCTCCAGGTGCTCGAAAGTGTCGATGTCTCCATTCCCGATGGTCGCATAACCGCGCTGATCGGTGCGAACGGCAGCGGCAAGTCCACTCTGCTCAAGGCGCTCGGCCGCATCATCGAACCGGCCTCAGGCACGGTCTATCTTGACGGCAAGGAGATATCCGCGATGCAGGGCAGGGCGATCGCCCAGAAGCTCGCATTGCTGCCGCAGAGTCCTGTGTCGCCGGATGGCCTCACCGTCCGCCAGCTCTGCCGTTTCGGCCGCCATCCGCACAAGGGCCTGCTGTCGCGCACCAGCGCGCATGACGAGGACGTGGTGGATGGAGCACTTGCCGCCACCGGGCTTACCGATCTAGCTTCGCGGCCGCTCGACCGGCTCTCGGGCGGCCAGCGGCAACGCGCCTGGATCGCGATGGCGTTAGCGCAGGAGACGCCGATCCTGCTGCTCGATGAGCCGACAACCTATCTCGATATCGCACACCAATTGGAGGTTCTGGAGCTGCTGCGCGAGCTCAATCGCGATCGCGGCTGCACCATCGTCATGGTGGTCCATGATCTGAACCACGCGGCCCAATACGCCGATCACATCATTGCCGTTGCGGATGGCGGCATTCACGCGGCAGGAAGCCCCGGCGAGTTGCTGACGCCGGAGCTCATCAAGGCCGTCTTCGGGATCGACGCCGCGGTCGTCCCGCATCCTGTGAATGGCACGCCGCTTTGCCTTCCGCTCGCCCCTGCTAGAGAAGCGTCCCGCTGAGGATCAAGAGGGCAACGGAGAAGTAGATCACCAGTCCGGTCACGTCGACCAGCGTCGCGACGAAGGGAGCCGATGCCGTTGCCGGATCGAGCCGCAGGCGCTGCAGCAGGAACGGCAGCATCGAGCCCGACATCGAGCCGAAGGTGACGATGCCGACGAGCGCCGCAAAGACGGTGATGCCGACAAGCACCCAGTGCGGGCCGTAATCGTAAAGCCCGGCCGTCTGCCAGAAGATGACGCGGAGCAGGCCGACGAGACCGAGGATCGCGCCGAGCACGAAGCCGGTCGGCAGTTCGCGCAGCAGCACCCGCCACCAATCGGACAGCTTGAGTTCTCCGACTGCCAGCGCACGGATGATCAGCGACGTCGCCTGCGAACCGGAGTTGCCGCCCGAGCTCATGATCAGCGGAATGAAGAGCGTCAGCACGACCGCCTTCTCGAGTTCCCCTTCGAAATGCTGCATGGCGCTTGCCGTCAGCATTTCGCCGAGGAAGAGGGCACAGAGCCATCCGGCGCGCTTGCGGATCATGCCCGCGAAGCCGACCTTCATATAGGGCTTGCCGAGCGCTTCCATGCCGCCGAATTTTTGCGCGTCCTCGGTCGTATCGGCAATCATCGTATCGATGACGTCGTCGACGGTCACGATGCCGAGCATATGGCCGTCGTCACTGACGACCGGCAGCGCCAGAAGATTATGCTTGCGGATCAGCCGTGCGACCTCCTCCTGCGTCATCAGCGGGTCGCAGCGAACAACCCCTTCCTTCTGCGCAACCGTGAGAACGGATTCGCCGGGATCGCCGGTGATAAGGCGGCGCAGTGTCACGACATTGGTCAGCACCTGCGTTAGCGCGTCGAGGACGTAGATCGCATAAACTGTCTCGCGTGAGCGTTCGACCCGGCGAACGTGGTCGAGCGTCTGCTGGACGGTCCAGCTATCCGGCACGCTGACGAACTCGGTCGTCATGATGCCGCCTGCCGTGCGCGGCGGGTAGCCCATCAGGTGCTTTACGGCGAGCGCCGTGGGGCGGTCGAGTTTCGCGAAAAGGGTGGCGCGCGAATCCTCGTCCAGCTCATGGAAGATGTCGGCGACGCGGTCGTTCGCGGTAGAGTTCAGCAGCCGCGCGGCATGCTCGACCGGCATTTCGGCGAGGATTGCGGCAGCGTTGTGCAGTTCCGGCCTGCCGAGAATACGGACGGCCTTCTGCTGCGGAAGCGTAGCGAGGATGGCCGCTGCCTCCGGGATTTCGAGTCCGTTCAAACGCTCGACGCGCTCTGCGGTGGTGACCGCTCCGAGGCTGTCGCTGGCGAAGAAACGGGCGGCATGCCCTGCCCGCAGGGGGAAGCGATTGAAGTTCATTAGCTCGCCTTTCCGTCGATCCGCCGTAGCGTCCGATCGGGCGAGCCCGGAGCAACCAGGTTAGCGCGAAAGGGCCGCGTACGGCAAAGGCAATCGACTGCTACTGTCGCTTGGCATCTGATTGATGGCTCCGTTGATATCCGCGGCTGACGAGCGTCATCCGCGTGTCATACTACGTGGTCCTGAACACTGAAAAAGTCAACTAGGATAGATGGTTAATGGCAGAATGCCGCACCGTCAGGCGCGGCATTCTTTGAGAACATGATTTACCGGATGTTTCCGGTTCAGAAGCCGGCGAGAACAGCCTTGCCCTTCATCCTGCCGCTCTCGATCATCGCATGCGCCTTCTTCAGGTTGGCTGCGTTGATCGTACCGACGGTTTCGCTGAGCGTCGTGCGGATCTTGCCACTATCGATAAGCTCGGAAATCTGGTTGAGCAGCTTATGCTGTTCGATCATATCCGGTGTCGAGAAGAGCGGCCGGGTAAACATAAGCTCCCAGTGCACCGAAACCGATTTACGCTTGAACGGCACGACATCGAGCACCTTCGGATCATCGATCAGGGCGAAGCGGCCCTGGGGCGCGATCGCCTCGACGATGTTGACGATGTGAGAATCCGTATTGGTGGTCGAGAAGATGAAACCCGGCGCGCCGATGCCGAGTTCCGCGATCTGCGGCGCGATCGGCCTCGAGTGATCGACGACATGGTGCGCGCCGAGTTCCTTGACCCATTCCTTCGTTTCCGGACGGGAAGCGGTCGCGATGATCGTCAGGTCTGTCAGGGCTCGGGCGATCTGGATGGTGATCGAGCCGACGCCACCAGCACCGCCGATGACGAGCAACGAACGTGCCGCGCCGGGCACCGGATCTTGAACCTTCAACCGGTCAAACAGCGTCTCATAGGCGGTGATCGACGTCAGCGGCAGGGCGGCAGCGGCGGCGAAATCCAGGCTTTTCGGCTTGCGACCGACGATGCGCTCGTCGACGAGATGAAACTCCGCATTCGAGCCAGGGCGATTGATCGCGCCAGCATAATAGACTTCGTCTCCAGCCTTGAAGAGCGTGACATCCGGCCCGACGGCCTTGACGATGCCGGCGGCATCCCAGCCCAGCACCTTGAGTTCATCGGCAGCGGGCGCCACGCCGGCGCGCACCTTCGTGTCGACCGGATTGACGGAAACGGCCTTGATCTCCACGAGCAGGTCGTGTCCCATCGCTTCCGGCACCGGCAGGTCGACGTCGATCAGCGAGGTTTCGGCGGAAATGGGCTGCGGGGTCTTGTAGGCGACGGCGCGCATGGGGAAACTCCTGTGTTCGTTGCACGGAGGCTAGATGCGTCTTATGCTCTATAAGCGCAAGAATGCACAAATTCTGTACGTAGTACCAAAAAGGATACTGTCGAATGTCGCTGCCCCGCGCCAAGCTGACGAAGAATTTCCCCGGCTGCCCAGTCGAAGCAACGCTGAGCTATCTGGATGGAAAGTGGAAGGGCGTGATCCTGTTCCATCTGATGGATGGAACGCTGCGCTTCAACGAGCTGCGCCGCAAGCTCCCGGCAGTGACGCAGCGGATGCTCACCAAGCAGTTGCGCGAACTGGAAGAATCCGGTCTCGTTTCGCGCACCGTCTATCCGGTCGTGCCGCCGCGCGTGGAATATGCGCTGACCCCGCTCGGCGAAACGCTGAAGCCGGTCATTCGTGCGCTGGCGGCCTGGGGCGACGAATATGTCTTCTGCCGCCCCGAGGGCATGGAGCTGCGCGATCCGTCATGCGCTTCCGTTGCGGCGCTCGAGGCGTAGCGAGGCGGCGAACACGAACATTCCGAGGAACGACAGGAACGCGCCGACATAACCGGTGGCTGCAAAGCCGTAGCCCCAAGCGATGACCAGACCGCCGAGCCAGGCTCCGAGGGCATTGGCGATGTTGAAGGCGGAGTGATTGGAGGCGGCGGCAAGCGTCTGCGCATCGGCCGCAACATCCATTAGCCGGGTCTGCAGGGCAGGACCGGCGGCAAAGCCGCAGCCGACGAGGAAGACGCAGAGCGCCAGCATGAACGGGCTTGAGGCGGTCAGCGAAAACAGCGTCAGCACGACGATGTTGAAGACCAGCGAGCCGCCGATTGTGCCCATGATCGATTTGTCGGCGAGCCAGGAGCCAACGATGTTGCCGGCGTTCATGCCGAGGCCGAAGAGGATCATCATCACAGCGACCATGCTTTCGGGCAGCATCGCGACCTTCATCGTGGTGCCGGCGATATAGCTGAACATCGCGAACATGCCGCCATAACCGACCGCTGCGATCCCGAGCGTCAGCAAGACTTGCGGCCGCCGGAAGGCGCCGAGTTCGCGCAGGAAGCTTGCGCCGTCATCCACCTGATCACGCGGCACGTAGTACCAGATGAGCGCCACTGTCACGAGCCCGATGACGCCTACCGACGTGAAGGCGACGCGCCAGTCAAGCGACTGGCCGAAGACGGTTGCGAGTGGCGTGCCGAGCAGGGTTGCGATCGTAAGGCCGAGCATTACCCGGCCGACGGCGCGGGCTCGCTTGTGCACTGGCACCATCGACGCGGCGACAATCGCGGCGACGCCGAAATAGGCGCCATGCGGAAGGCCGGTGATGAAACGCAGTATGATGAAGCTCTCGAAGGTCGGCGCTAAGGCGCTTAGAATATTGCCCACAGCGAAAATGCCCATCAGCAGAAGAAGCAGCGAACGGCGCACCATCTTGGCCGCAAGGACCGCAATCACCGGAGCGCCGATGACGACGCCGAGCGCATAGGCGCTGATGACATAACCGGCCTGCGGTGTCGTGACCGAAAAAGTATCGGCCACATTCGGCAGCAGGCCCATGATTGCGAACTCACCCGTGCCAATGCCGAAGCCGCCACAGGCGAGCGCCAGCTGCACCAGCGCGACTGCCATGGGCGAGGGGGCTTCGGAAACCGGACTGGAATCGATGGAATCGTCTACGGCGATCTGGCTCACGGGAGCTCCTGAGGCATGTCTCAATGGCAAACGATCCGGAAGCTTCGTGTTCGCAGGACGGTTGGCCGGGCTATGGCGGGAAGGGAGGTACGTACCTCCATCTTCCACTCTATCCCTGATTGCCCGCAAAGCGTCGAGTGCGTTTTTTGCAGTGCAGCGTCCTGCTATCTGCATATGTCCGTTGCAATATTTGCGTTTGTGCGTTTCGCGGACCTGCCTCGCCGCGGGCACACGGCGCTTGAAATGAAAGAGGCTCAGACCAACTTACGCACACAGGACTGAGACGCGCGATGCGGGAGCAGCACGCCTGATGAAGCTTGTAGGTTTTTTCAACAAAGACGGCGGTACCTTCAGAACCACGGATATGGAGGCCTATGAGAAGCGGGCGGAGGCGACCTTCCGGGAAGCGGGGCATGACTTCGAGGCCATCGTCTTTTCCGGCAGGGAGATCGTTCCCGCTATGGAGCGCGCTGCCCGGCGCGACGACATCGACGGCATCGTTGCCGGCGGCGGCGACGGCACCATTTCGGCAGCGGCCTCGATCGCCTGGAAGAACGGTGTCGCCCTTGGCGTGATCCCCGCCGGCACCATGAACCTTTTCGCCCGCTCACTGAAGGTCCCGCTCGATATCTGGCAGGCGCTTGATACCTTGGCCTTTGGCGAAGTCGATCACGTCGACATTGCCAGCGCCAACGGCCGGCCCTTCATCCACCAGTTTTCGGCGGGGCTGCACGCGCGTATGGTGCGCTACCGCAACTCCTTTAGTTACCGCTCCCGCCTCGGCAAGATGCGCGCCAGCGTCCGTGCAGCCTTCGGCGTCATTCTGAATCCGCCCGAATTCGAGGTCGATTTTGAAGCGGCCGGCGTTCACGAGCGTCGACGGGTATCCGCCGTCTCGGTGTCAAACAACCCCTTCGGCGCGAACGCCCTGCTTTATGCAGACAGCCTCACCAGCGGCGAACTGGGTTTTTATACCGCCAACCCCTTGAAACCGCTTGGCGTCGCACGCTTGGCAGTCGATCTGCTAAGAGGCAAAGTGAGGGAAAATGCCGACGTGATGATCATGCATCCGGCGGAAGTCCATCTCCATTTCCCCAAGCTGCGTGCCAAGGCAAACTGTGTCATGGACGGCGAGCTTCTGCCGCTCGAGCGCGACGTTTTCATCAAGCTGCATCCCGAGGAACTGAAGGTGCTCGTAAAACAGGGCCTTGCCTCGCAGATGGAAGAGGCCGAACGCCGCGAACCGGCTGCGTGGCTCTAAATTCGCGGCAGATAGGTCCGGTAGTCGAAATCCGACACGGTACGCAGATAGGCCAGCGCCTCCTTGTATTTCGTGTCGCCATAGAGCTTCTGATAGCGCTCGCCGAAGGCATCCTTGATGAAGGGCGACGCGCGGAAGGCTTCGACCGCCGTCAGAAAATCATGCGTCAGCCGTTCCGTATTCTCCGGGACATGGGACGGCGTCGTCTCTTCGCCGGGATCAAGCTCGTTGTCGAGGCCGAGCAGCATTCCGCCGAGAATTGCCGCGAGCAGCAGATACGGATTGGCATCCGCCCCGGCGACGCGATGCTCGATGCGCGCTGCCGGCCCGTTGGCGTCGGGAATCCGGATTGCCGTGCCACGGTGTCCTGTGCCCCAGGTTAGATCGACCGGGGCGAAGGAGCCCGGCTGAAAACGGCGATAGGAGTTGGCGAAGGGCGCGAAGATCAGCTGCGCCTCCTGCATCGTGTTGAGCAGTCCGGCACAGACGGATTTCAGTCTCTTCGGCTCTCCGCCCTTCGCGTCGAGGATGTTGCGGCCATCCTTGTCGATGATGCTGGCATGCACATGCAGCCCCGAACCGGCGTGGTCGGAATAGGGCTTGGCCATGCAGGTCGATTTTAAGCCGTGCTTGCGCGCCGCCTGTTCGGCGATGCGCTTGAGGTAAATGCAGTCGTCGGCGGCCGCCAGGGCATCGGGCCGGTGCAGCAGGTTGATCTCGAACTGTCCGGGGCCGAACTCGGCCGTCGTCGCATCCGCCGGCAGGTTCTGCGCTTTGGCATAGGCACGCACCGTCTGGAGATAGTCATGGAGCGCATCGACGGCGCTCATGTCATAGAGCTGGAAACCGTTCGGCTCGCCGCGATAGCTGAGGCTCTTCGGCGGCGAAGGCCGACCGGTGTCCCGCCAGTCCGGCTCCACCACGTAGAATTCGAGCTCCGTCGCGACGACCGGCGTGAGACCGCGCTCATCATAGCGCTTCAGCACGGCGGCCAGGATTGCCCGCGGATCCATGAAGCTCGGGCTGCCGTCGAGTTCGTGCATCGTGGCGAGCACCTGCAGCGAGCCTTCCGGCGCCCAGGGCATCGGTGCAAGGCTGCGCGCATCGGGAAAGCAGTTGCCGTCCGGATCGCCGATCGTCAGGGACAGACCGGTGATGTCGTCGTTGTCGTCGCCCCAGATATCCAGCGATTGCGTCGAGGTGGGCAGGCGCACTTCGCCCGCCCAGATTTTCTTCTGCGCGTCGAGGGGGATCTGCTTGCCGCGCAGGTCCCCGTTCATGCCGACGATCAGGATCTCGATCCGCGGTTCGCCCTCCGCAGCTTTGCCGTGCACGATGTCAGCCGTCATGATCTTGAAAATCCCCTCGGACAAGGCCAAGGTCGTAGCTCATTGAGACGAGCCTTTCAATCTCAGAGGGTGTTTTGCAAATCATGTCCGATACTTACCCGCTCTCAAATCTCGCCGCCATCGATGCCGCCCATCATCTGCATCCCTTCTCCGACATGAAGAAGCTGAACGCCGACGGCACGCGCATCATCCAGCGCGGCGAGGGCGTCTACATCTGGGATAGCCAGGGCAAGAAGTATCTGGACGGTTTTGCTGGCCTCTGGTGCGTCAATGTCGGCTATGGCCGCAAGGAGATCGCCGATGCCGTCATGCGGCAGATGAATGAGCTGCCCTACTACAACACCTTCTTCGGCACCACGACCATACCCACGACGCTGCTCTCCGAGAAGGTGACGTCGCATGCCGGTCCGCGCTTCAACCATGTCTTCTTCACCGGCTCGGGATCGGAAGCGAACGACACCTGGTTCCGCATGGCGCGCGTCTACTGGAGCGCGGTCGGCAAGCCCTCGAAGAAGATCGTGATCGCCCGGAAGAACGGCTACCACGGTTCGACCGTCGCCGGCGCCAGCCTGGGCGGCATGAAATACATGCACGAGCAGGGCGATCTGCCGATATCAGGCATCGCCCATATCGGCCAGCCTTATTGGTATGGCGAAGGCGGCGATCTCTCGCCTGCCGAGTTCGGCCTCAAGGTCGCTTGCGAACTGGAGGCGAAGATCGATGAACTGGGCGAAGACAATGTCGCCGCCTTCGCGGCGGAGCCGATCCAGGGTGCTGCGGGCGTCATCATCCCGCCGGAGACCTATTGGCCGGAAATTGCCCGCATCTGCAAGGCCCGCAACATCCTGCTCGTCTCCGACGAAGTGATCTGCGGTTTCGGGCGGCTGGGCGAATGGTTTGGCCATCAGTATTTCGGCGTCGAGCCCGATTTCGCGCCGATCGCCAAGGGCCTGTCGTCGGGTTATCTGCCGATCGGCGGCGTGCTCGTCAGCGATCGCATCGCCGATGTGCTGATCAACGAGGTCGGCGAGTTCAACCACGGCTTCACCTATTCCGGCCACCCGGTCTGCGCCGCGGCGGCACTCGAAAACCTGCGCATCATCGAGGAGGAAAAGCTGGTCGATCGCGTCCGCGACGACATCGGCCCATATTTCGGCAACGCCTGGAGCGCCCTCCAAGACCACGACCTCGTCGGCGAAGCCGTCAGCATCGGCCTGATGGGTGGCCTGCAATTGACGGCCAGTAAGAAGACGCGCACTCGCTTCGAAAAGCCCGACGCGATCGGTGCCCTGATCCGCAACCATGCGCTCGCGAACGGTCTCGTGTTGCGAGCGACCGCCGACCGTATGCTGGCGTCTCCGCCGCTGGTAATCAGCCACGAGGAAGTGGACGAAATGGCGCGGATCGCAAAGATCGCCCTCGATGCTGCTTGGGCTGATTTGAGACCCTAATCGGCAGGCGCGACCCACGCGTAGCCGAAACGGTAGGAATCGTCGTTGTGGGCGTAGTAATATGGAATCTCGATCGTCGAAACTTTGGGCGTGACGCCGGTCAACTCCGCAACCGATCTCAGCCATTCGGCAGCTTTAGCGGGTAGGGCACCGCCTTCTTTTCGACCCAACTGCCAGACGATGAGAATTGGGTGCTGTTTCGAGATCGGGACTGCAGGCGTGAACCCCGGGTAGTCCAGTGAAATCACGGTGACCGGCAGGAGATCCTTCCGCAAATTTCCGGCAAGGAGGCTGCTTTCCGCCACAATCGCACTCGGTTCGCCCTGTTGCCGGAGTGCGGCGGCAAGCCGCGCATAGGGCGTATTCAGGCGCTCATAATCGCCGTTGAGACTTGCCGCCGCAATACGACCGAAGAGGATCCCGGGAACTGCGATCATGATCGTCGCGATGATCGGCATGAGGCGCCGCAAGGCATTCGGAACATGGACGTTCGACGCCTCGATTTTCAGGCAGAGATAAAGGGGCGCGACAAAGAAGAGTGGAACCAGCCAGCGGTCTTTGACATGGGCTGCTCCGCCGAAGACGACCAGAAGGAGGATGCCGAGGATGGCAAAGAGCATCATGCGCTCGAAGAGCCGCGTCCATTCCGATCTGCCGGAGACGGCCGAGAAAAACGGCTTGCCGAACGCGATCGCGAAGACCAGCATTGCCACGGCGCAAAAGCCGATCACGGCCAGTATGAGTGAGCCGGAGCCCATCGCGACCTGCACGAGGTAGCTCGCGTTGCCGCTGTCCGTCAGTTTCTCCAGTGTCCGGGCTGTGGCGAAGCCGAGGTTGTCCTTGAGCCAGAAGAGATGCGGCAGGGTGATGACGAGCGCAGCGACGGCGGTCACCACCGTGCGCCAGTCGAAAACGCGCTTGCGCATCTCAGGGTCGAGCAACGCCGCCAGAAGCGCCGAGGCGGGCAGGAGGGCGAAATTGTATTTCGACAGCAGGCCGATGCCCAGGCCGACGCCCGCCACGAAATATGACAGCATGTCCGGCTTTTTGAGCGAGCGGACAAATCCGTAAAGAAACAGGCAGCCGGAGAAGAACACGGCGACCGTGTGCGTCAGGTCGCGCTGCATTTCGAACGCGATCTGCGGAAGCGTCAGAAGCCCGAGCATCGCGATTGCCGCGAGCATGCTGCTCTTCAGGATCATCCGGGCCGTGAGGCCGTAAAGGACGTAGGAGGCAAACAGCAGCGTATTCTTGACAACGGCCAGCGACAGCAGCGAGACGCCGCTGAGCGAAAAGGCGGCATATTGCAGCCAGTTATAGAACGGCGGCTGGGGACCATAGCCAGCGGCAAGCCATTGCGAGCGGAAGGACTGCTCCGCTTCATCAAGCCCGAGCGTCGGTGGCATCGCTATGCGGACCGCGATCTGGACCAAAAAATATGCGGCAAGCAGGGCAAAAACCCATCGCATATCGATCTGGCGGGTCGCGTAGCTGCGCTCGGTCATTTCATTTCCATTCAAGCCAGGCGTAGCCGAGCGCAAACGTGTCGCCGTCCTTGCCGAAGTGGTAGGGAAGCGCAAGCGTGCCGATCTCATCCGGTTCGATGCCGCTGTTCTTCAGCCACGTCGACAGGCCGGCCGGCATTGCCGCATCCTTCGGAGTCGGTCCGCGCCAGACGAAAAGCAGCGGTCGTTCCGCGGTAGCGTCCACCGGGATGCCCGGACCGGGAAAGCCGGAGATCATGACCGGTACGTCCGGCCATTGAAGCCGAAGATTCCCGCCGAGCCATCTGTCGCTCGCGATGATGAGGGCAGGGCGCCGCTGTTTGGTCACCGTCTTGGCGAAGTCCGCGAAGGGAACGTTCAGCTTCGTATACGAACCGATGTATTCCGCTCCGGCGACCCTTGCGGCAAGTATGACCATCACGAGCGTCATCAGCACGGGGACAGAGCCCAGGAAACGCCTGATGCCAAGCGAGAAATCGCCGCCCGCCACTTCGAGCTTGCGGAAGAAATAGAGGGGAAGGACCAGCAGAAACGGATCAAGCCAGCGTTCGCGGATATGGGTCGCGCCGGTTACCAGGATCACCACGACGATCGCGATGAGGCTAATAATGATCATCCGCTCCATCAGCCGCGTCCATCGATCACCCGCCGAAAGCGCCCGCAGAAAATCGCGCCGGAAGGCGGCAGCAAAAATGGCGACGGGGAGGGCGGCGAACGCGACGATCGCAATGACAAGCGAGAGCAGGCCTTCGGCCGCTTGGAAAGCACCATTCCCTTCTCCGCTATCGATCATCTTGCTCAGCGTGCCGGCGGACGCCAGTTCGATGTTCCCGTAAAGCCAGAGGAGATGCGGCAATGTGATCGCCAGTGCGACTGTCAATGCCGGCAAAATCCTCCAGTCGAAGATCCGGCGCCGCCACTCCCGGTCCGGGATCGCGGCGGCAATTGCAATGAACGGCATCAGTGCGAAATTGTATTTCGAGATAACGCCGATCCCGGTCGCGATCCCGAGAACGAGATAGCTCAGCACGGTCGGACGCTTGAGTGTCCGGAAGAAGGCGAAAAGGAAGAGCGATGTCGCGCACAGCAGTGCGACCGTATGCGTCAGGTCCTGCTGCGCCATGTAGGAAACCTGCGGCAGGGTGATCAGCGCAAGCATCGCGGCCGCCTGAAGCACCGGACTCTTCAGCACTTCACGCGCGGCGAGGCCATAGAAGACGTAACACAGAAAGAGCAGCAGGTTTTTCGGAATGCTCAGCGCCCAGATCGACGGACCCGCAACGGACATGATCGCATATTGCAGCCAGTTATAGAACGGCGGCTGCGGCCCGTAGCCTGCCAGCAGATATTGCGAGTAGAAGGTCTGCTCCGCCTCGTCGAGTTCTAGGGAATGCGGCAGGGCGGCGCGAAGCGCGATGTTCAACAGGAAATAGATGGCCAGCAGCGCGCTCGCGCTGCCGATCGTCCTGCCAAAACGTTGCGTCAGCGAGTCGCCTCGCCGTTTGTCAAACGTCGCTTCCATCGAAAATCTGCCGCACGATGTAGTTCGGCGACGCGTCGTCGCGATAGTAGGTGCGCGCAATCATTTCCGCCAGAATGCCGGTGGTGATCAACTGCACCGACGATAGCAGGAGGACGACGCCGACCATCAGCATCGGGCGTGTGCCGATATCGTTGCCCATAATGAATTTGTCGAAGAAGAGGTAGAGCAGGATCAGCGCGGCGATCGCCCCGATACCAAGGCCGAGAGAGCCGAAGAAATGCCCGGGCCGCGCCTTGTAGCGCATGAAGAACATCACCGACAGCAGGTCGAGGATCACGCGGAAGGTGCGTGAGATGCCATACTTTGACTGGCCGTGCTGGCGGGCATGGTGGGTCACGGCCATTTCGCCGATGCGCGAGCTTGGGACGACGCCTGCGACCCAGGCCGGGATGAAGCGGTGCATTTCGCCCATCAGCTTCACCTGCTTGATGATCGAGGCACGGTAGATCTTCAGGCTGCAGCCGTAGTCGTGGAGCTTCACGCCGGTGATGCGGCCGATCAGGTAGTTGGCGCACCAGGATGGAATCTTGCGAAGCAGCAACCCGTCCTTGCGGTTCTTGCGCCAGCCGACCAAAAGGTCGAGTTCGCGGCGCTCCAGTTCGGAGACCATCGACGGAATGTCCTTCGGATCGTTCTGCAGATCGCCGTCCATCGTCGCGATCAGCCGGCCTTGCGCCGTGTCGATGCCGGCCTGCATTGCGGCGGTCTGGCCGAAATTGCGCTGCAGCTCCACGATCCTGAGCGTAAGGCCTTCACGTCCTACATACTTGCGGGCGTTGACGAGGGTCGCATCGGTGCTGCCATCATCGACCAGGATGAGTTCCCACCGGCTGGGGTAGGCCAACATCGCATCGCATATCCGCTCGACGAGCGGGCCGACACTTTCCTCTTCGTTGAACACCGGCACCACAAGCGAAAGTTCAAGCGACTGGATCAGATCATTTGCGCTTTGAAGCGACTCGGACGTTGTCTGCAACTCTTATTGCTCCTAAAAGGCCGTCATGGCCAGTCGAGCGGCATTTGGGACCGCTGAAGTCAGGAAGCCTAGTACATGAACTCTCCGGTTGGCGCTAGCCGACAATCCTGGTTTGCGCGCAATCGCATGACGCTGCTCACAGTCGCGATCGTCGCTGCCTATGCGCTTTTCATCGAATGGTTTTGGGGGTGGTCGGTAATCATCGCTCAATGGGCGGCCGTCGGCGTCATCCCGATCCTCGTGGCGCTTGTATTGCTGACCAGCACCTACTTCCTGCGCACATGGCGCATTCTCGACTATTTCCCGCGGGAGACGAAAGGTCAGTTTCGCGCCCTTTTCCGCGTGACGCAGATTCACAATCTGCTCAATATCATGCTGCCGTTCCGCACCGGCGAGACGAGCTTTCCGGTTCTCATGCGCACGGAGTTTGGCATTCCGCTGACGCGGGGGACCTCCGCACTTCTTGTCATGCGCCTGCTCGACCTGCACGCGCTGCTTGCCGCAGCAGGCATGGGGATTGCGGTAGCCGCTCCGGATGCTGTCCTTGCCTGGGTCTTGTGGGCTGCATTTCTGTTGCTGCCGGTTGGGGCCTTTCTTGTGCGCAAACCGTTGCTGCGCATCAGCTTCAAGCTCTTTCCCGCCAAGGCGCAACACTTCCTTTCCGAGATCGAAAACGGCCTGCCCGTAAATGGCGTTGCATTCGCACGTGCCTGGGCCATGACAGCGGTGAACTGGCTGGTGAAGGTCGTCGTGCTCGCCTGGGCGCTCAGCCTCATGGGCGTTCTGCCGCTGACGGCAAGTTTCGGCGGAGCGCTCGGTGGCGAGCTTTCCTCGGTGCTGCCGGTCCATGCGCCGGGGGGCGTCGGCACCTATCCGGCGGGGATAACCGCCGGCGCAGTCGCCTTCGGCGCTTCGAGCGGGAAGGCGGCGCTCGCCGCGCTCGCCCAGGCGAGCATTAATGCACACTTGCTGATTATCGTCTCCGCCCTGACGGGAACGGCGATCTCACTGCCGCTCGGGCGCCGCCGTCAGCTCTGAGATCCTCTTTCGCAGGAAAGCCTGTTCGGGTCCCTGATGGCAGAGCGAGAGGGCGCGTTCGTAAGCCGCGATCGATTCCTCCCTGCGGTCCAGCTGCCGCAGGAAATCGGCGCGTGCGGAATGCGCCAGATGATAGCTGCCGAGTTTGCCGGATTCCATGATGCCCTCGATGAGCTCGAGCCCTCTCTGCGGTCCCTCCGACATTGCAATCGCCACGGCGCGATTGAGTTCGGCAACAGGCGAAGGCTGTGCTTCGATCAGCAGATCGTAGCAGGCGGCAATCCGGGGCCAATTCGTCGCCTCCGGCGTTTGGGCCTTGGCATGTTCGGCGGCGATGGCCGCCTGGACGGTATAAAGCCCGATTTCGTCGGGCTCCATCGCCCGCCGCAAGAGCCTCAAGCCTTCCTTTATCTTCCGCGGATCCCAAGCCGATCGATCCTGCTCGGCAAGCAGGATCAGACTGCCATCCTCGCCGCGCCGCGCAAGGCTGCGGGAATCCTGCAGCAACATCAGCGAAAGAAGACCGGCGACATCGGGATGCGGAAGAAGTTCCTCCACCAGCCTCGCCAGCCGGATCGCCTCGCCAGTCAGATCCGTCCGCGTCACCTCTGCGCCCGAGGAGGCGGAATAGCCCTCGTTGAAAACCAGGTAGATGACATGCAGAACGCGGTCGAGCCGTTCGGGAAGTTCATCGAGGTCGGGAACTTCGTAGGGAATGCCGGCTGAACGGATCTTGCTCTTGGCCCGAACGATGCGTTGGGCGACCGTCGGGGCCGAAACGAGGAATGCGTGTGCGATCTCCTCGGTCGTCAGCCCGCAGACTTCGCGAAGCGCCATCGCCATCTGCGCGTCGGCCGGAATGGCCGGATGGCAGCAGGTGAAGATCAGCCGCAGCATGTCGTCGCCAATGAGCTCCATGTCGCCGATCTCCGTAGCCCCGGCTTCGCTGTAAAGGCTGTCTTCGATATCCTTGAGCGACGCATCGAAGCGCGAGCGGCGGCGCAGATGGTCGATCGCCTTGTGGCGACCGGTGGAGACAAGCCATGAGAAAGGATTGGCGGGAACACCATCGCGCGGCCATATGCGCGCTGCTGCCGCAAAGGCGTCGTGCAGCGCTTCCTCCGCACGGTCGAAATCTCCGAGCAGGCGGATGAGCGTTGCCAGCACCCTGCGCGATTGCGACCGGTAGATGTCCTCGATCAGTTTCTCCAAGCGCTACTCCGGTAAAGTCAGCATACGCACCGGCCGCAGTTCCACGGCACCAACACGCGCCGAAGGGATGCGCGCGGCAATCGCCTTCGCCGCCACATCATCAGGCGCTTCGATGACGTAAAGGCCGGCAAGATGCTCCTTGGTTTCGACGTAGGGCCCATCGGTTGCCTGCAGGGCATTGTTGCGAACCCTGAGCACCGTCGCCTTTTCCGGCATCTCCAGCGCATCCGCATGGATCATGATGCCTTTGCGGCGAAGCTCCTCGTCGAAGCTGAAATGCGCTCTGACGATCTCGTCGGTTTCCTTCGGCGTCAGCGTGCCATCGACGTCGGCGGAATTATAGATCAAGCAAATATAGCGCATCTTTCATTCCCCGTCCTTGATCGAATAGGCCGGTCGCACTTCGATCGAGGCATATTCCACGATCGGAAAAGCCGAGGCGATTTCTGTCGCCTCGTCGATGTCCCTGGCTTCGAGCAGCACGAAGCCGCCGAGATGTTCCTTGATTTCGGCAAAGGGGCCGTCGGTCGCCGATAGGGCACCGTTATGCCTGCGGACCGTCATCGCCGTCGACGGATTTCGCAGGGCGAGGGCGGTCAGCAGATGCCCACTGTCACGCCAGCGATCATCGCTCTCGATGCATCTTTGGGTGAGCGCATCCCACTCTTCCTGGGGCACGAGTTTGCTCTTTTCCGTGTCGAACCAGATCTGGCAGAGAAACTTCATAGGCGCCTCCTAACCGTTCTTGAAATCGTAGATCGGGCGGACCTCGATGCTGCCCAGTTTGGCAAGCGGAATACCCGCCGCAACGCGGATCGCGTCGTTCAGATCCTTGGCTTCGATGAGAATGAAGCCGCCGAGTTGTTCCTTGGTCTCCGCATAGGGGCCATCGGTGACCGACATTTCGCTGTTGCGGACGCGTACGGTCACGGCCGTTTCCGGCGACTGCAGGGCTTCCGCATGGATCATATGGCCGCTTGCGGCGAGGTCCTCGTCGTATCCGAGCGAATCCCTGTCGAGGGTCTTCTTCTCTTCCTCCGTCATGCGCTCGAGCGCCGAAGGCTCGAACCAAACCTGGCACAGATATTTCATTGCTGACGTCCTCCCGGCTGCCTCTCACAGCCTGTTGACGAAGAGACTAGGCGGAATTCGACAGCAAAGGAAAAAATCTTTGTTCGCGCTCTATTGTCGAAATGGCGGACGCGCATTCGACAAGGCTCCATCGATCACATCGAGGAGCACGGACATGGGAATCCTGGAAGTCGCCATCACGAATTTCATCTGCGCACGGCGAAGGGCCGAGAGGCTGGACGTGCTTTACCACGCGGATATTCGAGAGGTTCTTGTGCGGCTGGTCGCCGCATTCGCTGTCTTTGCAGCCGTCATTGCCGGGCTGCAGGTCTCCAGCACGCACAACGTCGATCCGCAGCGGCTTGCGGATCGCGTCGCATCGGCAGAAGCCAGATAATCGTTATTGGAACGCCGTCTCGAAGAAGCTGCGAAGCTTGCGGGAATGCAGCGCTTCGGGCGGCATTGCCGCGAGCTTCTGGATGGCGCGGATGCCGATCTTCAGGTGCTGGTTGACCTGGGTGCGATAGAAGGCGCTTGCCATGCCTGGCAGCTTCAACTCGCCGTGCAGCGGCTTGTCGGAAACGCAAAGCAGCGTGCCGTAGGGCACGCGGAAGCGAAAGCCGTTGGCCGCAATCGTTGCCGACTCCATATCGAGCGCGATGGCACGGGCTTGCGAGAGCCGCTTGACGGGGCCGCGCTGGTCGCGAAGTTCCCAGTTGCGGTTATCGATCGTTCCGACGGTCCCCGTGCGCATGATGCGCTTCAGTTCGAAGCCTTCGTAGCCGGTGATTTCCGCAACCGCCGCTTCCAGCGCAACCTGCACTTCGGCAAGCGCCGGGATCGGAACCCAGACCGGCAGGTCGTCGTCCAGCACGTGGTCCTCGCGCATATAGGCATGCGCCAGAACATAGTCGCCGAGGCGCTGGCTGTTGCGCAGGCCCGCGCAGTGGCCGAGCATCAGCCAGGCATGCGGGCGAAGCACGGCCACGTGGTCGGTAATGGTCTTGGCATTCGACGGGCCGACGCCGATGTTGATCATGGTGATCCCGGCGTGGCCCTTCTTCTTGAGATGATAGGTCGGCATCTGCGGCAGGCGGGCGAGCGTAACGTCTGTCTCCGGCTGGCTGGATCCCGCATGGGTGATGATATTGCCCGGCTCGACAAAGGCCGTATAGCCGTCTTCGCCGCCCCCCTTGGCCATCATCTCGCGCGCC
>NZ_JBNDHT010000111.1:0-23979 GCF_056755115.1 Rhizobium sp. SVR5-2C
TTCATGCACAACGGCCAGATCGGCGGCTTCGAGCGCCTGCGCCGCCCGATGGAGGCGATGCTGGATGACGCGCTCTTCAACGCCCGGAGCGGCACGACCGATTCCGAGCTGATGTTCCTGCTCGCGCTGCAGTTCGGTCTGCGCCGCGCGCCCCTTGCCGCGATGGCCGAAATGGTGAGCTTCGTCGAGGGACTTGCGGATAGCATTCTGGGCAGTGTTCATCTGCGTTTCACCGCAGCCCTCTCGGACGGGCGGTCACTCTTCGGCATTCGCTATGCGACTGATCGCAAGGCCCCGACGCTTTATGCCTCGCCGATGGGCAAAGGCTATTGTCTTGTCTCGGAACCGCTGAACGACGACGTCGATGCCTGGACCGAAATACCCGATGGCAGCGCCGTTACGGTGAGCGAAATGGGAATCGAGATTGCGCCCTTTCGGCCGGAAAGGCGCCTCAGCGCGACGCCGGATCTGGCTATCCCTGCTTGATGCGTTCGGCGATCAGTCTCGCCAGCTTTTCCGCAACCTCTTCCTTGGCGAGATCGGGCCATTGCTCGACGCCGCTTTGGCTAATCAGCTTCACGCTATTGCGCGTGCCGCCCATGATGCCTGTGGCCGGCGACACGTCGTTGGCAACGATGAGATCGGCGCCCTTGCGCTCGAGCTTGGCCCTGGCGTTGCTTTCGACGTCCTGTGTCTCGGCGGCAAAGCCGATCACCAGCTTCGGCCGCATCGTGTGGTGACCGACGGTCTTCAGGATGTCCGGGTTTTCGGTCAGCGCCAGCGTGGGAATGGATTCGCCCGGATGCTTCTTGATCTTCTGGTCGGATGCGGAGGCGACGCGCCAGTCGGCGACGGCTGCGACCATGACAGCGATATCGGCGGGCAGGGCAGCAAGCACGGCGTCGCGCATTTCCTCGGCCCGCTCGACATGGATCATCCTGACGCCAACCGGGTCGGCAATCGTCACAGGGCCGGAAACGAGCGTCACCTCCGCGCCGAGTTTGGCGAGTGCTGCGGCGATTGCGTGACCCTGTCTGCCGGAAGAGCGGTTGGCGATGTAACGCACAGGGTCGATCGGCTCATGCGTCGGCCCCGAGGTGACGACGGCCTTCCGCCCTGCAAGCGGCTTCGGCCCGCCGTCGAAAAGCGCCTCGGCTGCCGCGACGATCTCCAGCGGTTCGGCCATGCGCCCAAGACCAGCTTCTCTGCTTTCCGCCATCTCGCCCGCCATCGGGCCGATGAAATGGACGCCGTCGCCTCTCAAAGTCTCGGAATTGCGTTTCGTCGCCGCATGCGACCACATCTTCGGGTTCATGGCGGGGGCCACGAGAACGGTCTTGTCGGTCGCAAGCAATATCGTCGAGGCCAGATCGTCGGCGAGGCCGTTTGCCATTTTCGCCAGCAGATCGGCCGTCGCCGGCGCGATCAGAACGAGGTCGCAGTCGCGCGCAAGGCGGATATGGCCGACATCCTGTTCGTCCTGCCGTGAAAAGAGATCGGTGAAGACGTGGTCGGCCGCAAGGGCGCCGACGGCGAGCGGCGTCACGAACTCCTGCGCACCTTTCGTCATCACCGGACGCACGGAAGCGCCCCGCTCCCGCAGGCGCCGGATGAGATCGAGGCTCTTGTAGGCCGCGATGCCGCCCGAAATGATAAGCAGGATGCGTTTGCCGCTGAGAACCATGGCCTTCTACCCGTTGCCCTGTTGACCGCCGTCGACCCTAAGCCTTTGGCGGATAACATGCAATCGCCCGGCATGCCGGCTATTCGCGGAAGAGGCCGGGCTTAACGCCTAAGCCTTGCGGCCGCCGGGCGTGAAGATCGCGATGGCAAGCCCGACGCCCGCAAGCTGAAGGATGGAGCCGCCCGCTTCGGCGATCGTCGGCAGGCGCTGCTCGAAGAGGAAACCGAAGATCAGTCCGAAGACGGTTTCGGCCACGATCAGCTGCGCTGCAAGCGCAAGCGGCAGGCGCTTCGAGGCGATCATCCAAAGAAGCGTGGCGAGCCAGGCGCCAGCGAGGCCCATGATCAGCGACCAGAGGATGAAACGAAGCAATTCTGCACCGGTGAAGGCGATATCCGTGCCGATCGATGTGAAAGGGATCAAGATGAGGCTGCCGATCCCCGCGCCGATGCCCTGAAGGCCGGTCCATTGCAGAATATCCGGCGGATTCGGCGATTGCATCGCCGCTGTACTCGCAAGCCCATAAGCGACCCATAGTGCAAGGCCTATCAGCGCGGAGCCGATACCGAGGACGATCGCCGCCTGATCGCCGGAAGGCGCGGAGGAAAAGATCGAGACATTCACCCAGCCGATGCCGGCGGCGATCAACATCAGCGGCAAGGCGAGCAGCCGCCAGGCAACGGAGTGGTCACGAAAATTTGCAATGATTGCAAGGAGCACCGGCATGGTGCCGATGACGAGCGGCGGAATGGCGGCGCCGGCAAGCCGCACGGCATAGGCAATGCTGACGAAATAGCCGACATAACCAATGCCGCCGAGGAGTAGCGCAGTGATTGCCATGCGTGGCTCGATGTTCTTCGGCCGGAACCGCGGACTGACCATCAGCACGATGCTCGCGAGCGCAAAGAGGCCGTAGCGCGCGATTGTCAGGTCCATCGTGTTGAAAGGTGCGATGGCGCGCGGCACGACGAACGTCAGCCCCCACAAGGCGCATGTGGCGAGGCCGCAAAGAATACCGAGAAGCATGGTTCACCCGCGGGCGAGATTGCCGGAAGAAGAGGAAGGCAGTGTCTCCGGGTGGTAGGCGGGATGGAGGCGAGAAACAAGTCTCGCCTGCGACATCTATCCGATGATTTCGACACAGAAGTCGATGAAGGCGCGGACCTTGGCCGGCACGTGATGCCGCCGCATCTCGATCGGCACGACCTCCTTGCCTCGCCACAACGCCCATTCGAAGGGTTTGCCGGTCAGCGGATCCTCATATTGGCATGCAGAATCCCGGTCCGCGCAAGGGGAAGACGACCTTCGAGGCAACCGTCCGCACGTTGATCGAAGGCGAAAAGGCCGCGGACCGCGGCCTTTTCATTCGATTTACGAAGACTTCAGGTGCGGGTGATCGAAGCGCCGCCGTCGAGCAGCGAAGCTGTGCCTGTCACGAAGCTCGAATCGTCGGAAGCGAGGTAGAGAACCGAGCGGGCAATCTCCTCCGGTGTGGCGACACGCTTCAGCGCGTGCAGATTGGTGATGAACCCCTGCTTGTCCGGCGTGTCGTTCATCTCGCGGTACATATCGGTATCGACCGCACCGGGCAGGATGGCGTTGACACGGACATTCTGCTGGCCGAATTCGGCGGCAAGCGCCTGCGTCAGGCCGATGAGGCCGGATTTGCTGGCGGCATAGGCGGCGACTCCCGGGAAGGCGAAGCTGTAGCCGACGAAGGTGGAGGTAAAGATCACCGAACCGCCGCCATGTTTCGCCATTTCGGCAATCTGGTGTTTGGCGGCTAGGAAGGAGGCGGTCAGATTGATCGTCAGCGCCTCGCTGAAGCCTGCTTCGGAAACTTCGGTGCTCGGGCCGGCTTCGCCGATGACACCGGCATTGTTGAAGGCGATGTCGAGTTTGCCGTAGTTTTGGACGGCGGCAGCAACGAGCGTCTTGTGATAGTCTTCCGAGCGAACGTCGCCGGCGACTGCAACGGCTTCGCCGCCGCCTGCCTTGATTTCTGCAACAAGGCTGTCGAGTTCCGCCTGACGGCGAGCGCCAACGACGACCTTGGCGCCTTCGGCGGCGAAAAGCTTTGCTGTCGAGCGCCCGATGCCGGAGCTTGCGCCGGTGACGATTGCGACTTTGTTACTCAAGCGGTTCATGGTTCCATCTCCTGATTTGAGGATGGGCTGGCGTCTGCAGTCCCATTCGATGCTCGGAAGATGGCATTTTCCCGCCGTTCGGATTAGTCTCCATATAGTGGAACTCGAATTCGGAAACACCGAACGATGATAAGGATCGAAGGGGTAGCTGCTTTCGTCGCCGTGGTGGAATCAGGGTCCGTCAGCGAGGCGGCAAGGCGTCTGCGGCTATCGAAGTCCGTCGTTAGCGAAAGGCTGGCGGAACTGGAAAGAACTCTTGGCGGAACGCTGCTCCACCGCACAACGCGTAAGCTGACGCTGACGGAGGACGGCACGGCCTTCCTCGAACGCGCACTGCGCATCGTCCGCGAGATCGATGAAGCGACGGCCGATATGGCCGAACGGCGCGGCACGCTCGCCGGCCCCTTGCGCATCGCTGCCCCTGTCACGTTCGGCCGCATGCATCTCGGGCCGGCGCTTTATCCATTTCTGGCGAAGCATCCCGAAATCGCGCTGACGCTCGATATAGACGACCGGCGAGTGGATGCGTCTTCGGAAGGCTATGACGCCGTCATCCGAAATGGTCCAATCGCTGACTCACGTCTCGTTGCCTGGAAGCTTACGCGCAGCCGCCGTCTTCTGACGGCCTCGCCCGACTATCTCGACCGCTACGGGACGCCGGCGACGCTGACCGATCTCGATGACCACCAGGGCCTGTTCTACACCAACCGCGGTATCGCCGATTGGCGCTTCCAGACTGCGGAGGGCGCGACCATCGTGCGTGCCAGGCTGGCCATGGGCATGAACAACGGCGATATGCTGCGCGATGCGGCAATCGCCGGACTCGGGATTGCGCTGATGCCTGCCTTCATTGCCGGTCCGGCGATCCGCGAAGGCAAGCTCGTCGAAATCGATGTCGGCTACAAGCCGGAAGCCGAATTCATCTACATGGCACATCCCGAAGGTCGCAATCCCTCCGCCAAGCTCCGCGCCATCGCTGATCACCTGAAAAAGGCTTTCGGCGATCCGCCGTATTGGGATCCGGCAGGTTAGAGCAGACTCATGAGGTTTTCCGTCACGGGTGAGCGCTGCGCCTTCAGCACCGCGAGCCCTAGTCTCGCGACGAGCGACGGCCCCTCGATCGGCCGGTAGGCGACGCCGTCGAGCTTGATCTGGGCGATCGAGGCAGGCACGATCGAAACGCCGAGATCGGCTGCCACGAGGTTGACGACGGAAGGGATCTGCGGCGCCTCCTGTGTCACGACGAGCTCGAAGCCAGCATCCCGGCAGGCGCGCACGATATCGTCATAGAGGCTGAGACCGACGGTGCGCGGAAAGAGGATGAAGGGCTCGCCCGCAAGTGCCGAGAGCGGTACCTCTGCGTGGCGCGCGAGCGCATGATGTGCGGGTAGGGCAACGAGCATCGGTTCGTCCGCCAGCCGCTTCAGCCGCACATCCTTGGGGTCCTCCAGTCCGGGGCGGATGAAAGCGGCGTCTATCTCCTCGCGCATCAGCTTTTCCATCAGGCCATTGCTGTTCATTTCGGTGAGCGAGAGCCCGATATCCGGCCATCGGCCGCGAAACCGGCGGATCACGCCGCTGACGGCGGGATTGAAGGCGGAGGAGGCCGTAAAGCCGAGAAGCAGCCGGCCGGTCTCGCCGCGCATCGCCCGCTGCGCTGCAAGTTTCGCCTTTTCGGCAGCCGCGACCGCGTCGCGCGCTTCCGGGAGGAAGGCGCTACCCGCCGCCGTCAGCTCCGCCCCGTGCGGCACGCGGTGGAAGAGCTGCGCGCCGATTTCCTCCTCGAGGTCGCGGATTTGCTGGCTGAGCGGCGGCTGACCGATGCCGAGCCTGGCTGCCGCCCGGGTGAAATTGCCCTCTTCGGCGACGGCGAGGAAATAGCGGATATGGCGCAGTTCCATGGTATCTCCAAAAGCTATTGCGATTGCCGGTGCCATATATTGGACAAATGATGCGTCGCTGGCTAGATAGCAGGGCGAAAGGTTGGTTCTCCTATGCCCCGCATTACCTCCACGAAGATGTCCGACATACCCCCAGAAGCCGCACAGCCTGCCCGCCCGCCGCTCCATGTCGCGACCGAGAGCGACGAGGCGCAGGCCAGCCAGTTCCTCGTTCGAGGCACGCCGGCCTATCGCCGGGCCAGCCTGGCGCTTTTCCTCTCCGGCTTCGCCACCTTCTCGCTGCTCTATTGCGTTCAGCCGCTGATGCCGATCTTCGCCGAGGATTTCGGAGTCAGCCCGGCGGCAAGCTCGCTGTCGCTGTCGCTTGCGACCGGCTTCCTCGCCGTCGCGATCTTCTGTGCGGCGGCCATCTCCGAAGGCGTCGGACGCCGCAGCATGATGTTCGTCTCGCTGCTTGGCTCGGCGCTCTGTACGATCGCCTGCGCCATCGTTCCGGACTGGCATATGCTGCTCGCCATCCGCGCACTGCAGGGCTTCCTGCTCGGCGGTGTGCCGGCCGTCGCCATGGCCTATCTCTCGGAAGAGGTCGAACCGCGCGGCCTCGGCGCTTCGATGGGCCTCTATATCGCCGGCAATGCCTTCGGCGGCATGGCGGGGCGCGTCGTCACCGGCACGCTCGCCGAATATTTCTCCTGGCGCCCGGCGCTTGCCGTCATCGGCCTGCTCGGCCTTGCCGCCGCTATCGGCTTCCGGCTGCTGCTGCCCGCCTCCCGCAATTTCAAGCCGCGCAAGGGCTTCAACGCGCATTTCCACCTGATGGCCTGGATCGGTCATATCCGCAGCCCGGCGCTGCCCTTCCTCTTCGCCATCGGCTTCCTGGTCATGGGCGCCTTCGTGACGATCTATAACTATGCCGGTTTCCGCCTCGTGCAGCCGCCCTACAGCCTGAACCAGACCGAGCTGGGCCTGATCTTCACCGTCTACCTCTTCGGTATCGCGGCCTCCTGGGCGGCGGGCCTGCTGGGCGACAGGTTCGGTCATTTCGTCGTGTTGCTCGCCGGCATCCTCTGCGCCGCGATCGGCGTCGCGGTTACGCTTCTTGCACCGCTGCCGCTGATTGTTCTTGGCATCGTGTTTCTGACGGTTGGCTTCTTCATGGCGCATTCAGCCGCCAGCGCGCTGGTCGGTCGGCTTGCCCGCGGCACCAAGGGGCATGCCTCCTCGCTCTATCTGCTGGCCTATTACATCGGCTCCAGCGTTGCTGGTTCGGCTGGCGGCTGGTTCTTTGCGATCGAAGGCTGGTCTGCCGTCGTCTTCTTCACGCTCGCCATGCTGGCTTTTGCCTTTGCGGCAGCCTGCACCGCACGCAGCCTCTCGAAGCGTATCGGTTAAGCGCAACTGGGCTTGACACGCGTGTTCATCCGCATTACTTAACTCAAAAGTTAATTAACAGATGAGTTTATTATGCCTGCCGATCGACTGAGCATGACGTTTTCAGCCCTTGCGGATCCCACGCGCCGGGCGATCCTTGCGCGGCTGGCGCTCGGCGAGGCCTCGGTGTCGGAACTCGCCGAACCCTTCGACATGTCGCTCGTTGCCGTATCGAAGCATCTGAAGGTGCTCGAAAAAGCTGGCCTTGTTGCGAAGGGAAGGGAAGCCCAGTGGCGACCCTGCAGACTGGAAACCGGGCCACTTCGCGGTGTGGACGACTGGCTGGAAACCTACCGCCGGTTCTGGAGCGAAAGCCTCGACAAACTCGAAGCCTACGCCGCCACCGTCAAGCAGAGGAGGAATGACGATGAACACCGCAAATGAAATCCGCCTCTCCGGCCGCAGCCGGGAGATCCTGCTTACCCGCGAGATCGACGCCCCGCGCGAACTGGTATTCAGCCTTTGGACCGAGCCGGAGCATCTGCTGCAATGGTGGGGCCCGCACAATTGTTCGGCACCCTCGGTTTCGGTCGATCTGCGCGAAGGCGGCGCCTGGCGTCACTGCATTCTCGGGCCGGATGGCAAGGAATATTGGAGCCAGGGCCGTTACATCGAGATCAGCCCACCGGAACGCCTCGTCTTCACCTTCGCCTGGGAAAATGATGCCGGCCAGCCCGAGCACGAGATGCAGGTAACCGTCGAGCTGGAGGAAAAAGGCGAGGGTACGCGCCTCATCTTCCGCAAGCGCGAGCTGCCGAACGACACCGAGTTCAAATTGCAGTCGGAAGGCTGGAGCGAGGCGCTCGATAAGGCCACCGCCTATGCGGAAGCCGCCGCCAAAGGGAGGAAATGATGAAGAGAACCTATCATGGAAGCTGCCATTGCGGCGCTGTCAGCTACGAGGCCGATCTTGATCTGCAGGGGGGCACGTTCAAATGCAACTGCTCGATCTGCAAGAAGAAACGCAATTGGCTGGCAGTTGCCACGCTGGCCGATTTCCGCCTGATCTCGGGCGAAGACAGCATCAGCGAATATCAGTTCGGCTCACACAGATTGCATCATCTGTTCTGCAAGAATTGCGGAATCAGCTCCTTCAATTGGGGCGAAAATCCTGGCAAGTTCTATGCGATCAGCGTCAGCTGCCTCGACGATGCCACCGACGAGGAGCTCGCCTCCTTTCCTGTCGGCTATTTCGACGGCCGCGACGATCGCTTTGATCGTCCGCCGGCTGAAACGCGGCATCTCTGATGCCGCTATTTTTCCCAATCCTCGATCCGTAGCCCGGCAATACGCCCGAACTCCTTGAAATTATGCGTGATAAGCGTCAGGTCTCGTGATACGGCCTGGCCTGCAATCAACACATCATAAGGACCGATCGGCGTTCCGGCGGCGTCGAGCATAGCGCGGATCTCGCCGGCCTTCCGGGCGTCGTCTTGATCGAATTCGAGAATTTGGAATTGCAATGCGTCGATACGCGCAAGATTTTCGCTTGTCCGCAGGCTCTTGTAGGCACCGTGGAACAGCTCGTGCGCTACGATTGCCGATATAGCGAAGTCCTGTGGGCTATGCTTGCGTAGCGTTGCCAGGAAGGCGTCATTGCCCTTCATCAGGGCAATGACCGCATTGGCGTCGAGCAGGTATTTCATTTGAAGAAATCGAGCTCGGGCTTATCTTCGCCGGCTGGCTGCTCATTGGCCGCATCTGCGAAATCGCTATCGACCTCCCCCGTCACAGCGGCCAGCCAATCCCAATCGTCTGAAACGGGTTCGAGGATGATGGCCTTGCCCTGGCGGCGGATGGCAACGGTATCGCCTTCGAAGCGGAATTCCTTCGGCAAACGTACGGCCTGCGAGCGGCCCGACCAGAATATCCTTGCCGTGTTCATTGCCACGTCTCCTAATGAGATATGGCAATGATATATACCATTCCCGCTTTAGCTTCAACCAAGCCTGATATACGGCACATTCTTCTTCTGCACCTCGTCCAGCGCTTCCTCGTATCCGGCGTCGGCATAGCGCATGACGCCGAGCGCCGTGTCGTTGGTGAGCGCATGGTCGAGCCGTTCGTCGGCCGCGTCCGTGCCGTCGGCGACCACTGTCACGCCGCAGCTGGTCATGTAACCGGCATAGCCGCCGCCGCCGGAATGAACGACGACGAGATCGGCCATCGAGGAGCAGAGCATCATGGCGTCGATCAGCGGCCAGTCGGCGATCGCATCGGAGCCGTCCTTCATGCGCTCGGTCATGATGTTCGGATGCGCCATGGCGCCGGCATCGAGATGATCGCGCGAGAAGGCGACGGGACCCTTGAGTTCGCCGCTGGCAACCAGCCCATTCACCCGTCGCGCAAGCGCCGTTCGTTCGCCGTGGCCGAGCCAGGCGATGCGCGCCGGCAGACCTTCAAAGGGGATATGTTCACGGGCAAGTCGGATCCAGTTGGTGATGATCTTGTTGTCGGGGAACATCTCCAAAAGCAGATCATCGATCCGCGCGATGTCGCTCTCTTCGCCGGAGAGCGCCATCCAGCGAAACGGGCCGATCGCGCGGGCGAAAAGCGGCCGCAGATAGGCTTCGGTGAAGATCGGAATGTCGAAGGCATTCGCTACGCCGCCTTCCTTCGCCTGCGTGCGGATGAGGTTGCCGTTGTCGAAGACTTCGGAGCCTTTCTTCTGGAATTCGAGCATCGCCGTCACATGCTGGACGATCGACGCGCGGCTTGCGGCCATCAGCTGGCCCTGGCCGTCGTCGCGCAGTTCGCGCACCTGCTCCAGGCTCATACCCTTCGGCACATAACCATAGACGAGATCGTGCGCCGAGGTCTGGTCGGTGACGATATCCGGCACGATGCCGCGCCGGGCGATTTCCGGATAGATCTCCGCGGCATTGCCGACGAGGCCGACGGAAAGCGTGCGCTTCTCCTTCACGGCCGTGTCGATCATCTGCAGCGCCGTATCGAGGTCCGCTGCGATCTCCTGCAGGTAACCGATCTCCTGGCGCTTCCTCGCCCGCTCGGGATCGATATCGACGCAGAGGATGGCAGCGCCCGCCATGCGGCCGGCGAGCGGCTGCGAACCGCCCATGCCGCCGAGCCCCGCGGTCAGCACGAAGCGGCCGAAGAGATCGCCGCCGAAGCGCTTCTCGGCGATGCGCATGAAGATTTCGTAGGTGCCCTGAATCACGCCCTGGCTGCCGATATACTGCCAGGCGCCGGCCGTCAGTCCGCCCCAGCAAATCAGTCCCTTGCGCTGCAGCTCGTAGAACACCTCGGCTTTCGCCCATTGGCCGACAATGTTGCAATTCGCCATGATGACGAGTGGTGCCTTGGCGTGGGTTTTCACGAGACCGATCGGCTTTCCGGACTGGATCAGCAGCGTCTGATCCTCATCCATCTCGGTCAGTGCTTTGACGATACCCTTGTGGGACGCCCAGTTGCGGGCCGCCTTGCCGAGCGCCGCATAGACGACGAGATTATCCGGGTCCTCGCCAACGGAAAGCACGTTTTCGAGAAGGCGCAGCAGCGCTTCCTGTCGCCAGCCTTTGGCCCGCAGCTCCGGCCCGCCGGGAATCGGAAATTTCGGATGGCGTGGATTGGCCTTCGGCATGGAATGTCCTTCCTCAAGGTCCCGTTCTGTTATTTTGACGGCAGCGAGGTCACATAGGCGACCGCTGCATCGAGCAGTCGCCGGCGCAGCGCGTCGTCGCCATAGGCTCGCGCATCGGCGCGTACCCAGCCCTGCATCGCCCGTTCGCCCGACAGCATCTGGACGACGCCTGGTAAATTCAGCGCCCAACCGTCATTGCCTTTGCCGAGCCGAACCAGCATCCCGTCCTCTCGCGCACCACAAAGGAGGTTGCCATTCAGCATCAGGGCCCAGCCGCCGAACATGGTCTTTTCGCTGAGGCCCGGCATATCGCCGAGCTCCTCTTTCAGCAGTCCCTCAAGCCCGGTATCGCGCGCCATGGCATCAGACCTTCGTCTCCAGGGCGTAGCGCATGATCTCGATGCCCATCGCCCTTTCGACGGGCGGATAGACGGTCGGATCGAGCACGCTTGCGGAAAGCGGGATGATTTCCTTCGGCACATGCAGGATGAAGACCGGCATGCCCTCCTTGAGCTGGCCGACGCTGAGCGGTTCGCCCTCCGGCGATAGCGTCGTGATAACCGAGGGAAATGTAGCCACGCGCTTACCATCGGCGTCGTCGACGGCCATGTATTCATTCATCACATGCATGGTCACGGCCTTTGCGCCGGAACCGACGACGATCGCGCCGATATCGAAGGCTTCCTTGGTGTAGACCACGTCCTTCTTGGTGATCGTGCCTTCAGCGAGGATATGGCCGCCGGTCGTCTTGCAGATAGCGTCGATCACGGCCGGTCCGCCCTTCTTCTCGGCCGCAATAATTGCCTCGCCGAGGGATAGCGCCATCGAGATGCCGCCAAGCGCCGCGTTCTTGCGCACATAGGAGGCTCGCAGCGGATTGCGGCAGCTGGCGATGAAGCCGCCCGATTGGTCGGCGGCAGCGCGCAGGATCGGGGAGATCCTCGCGGTCGCGCCTTTCACGACCAGCTCGATGTAGCGGTTTTCGGAGCGGTTGCCGCCTACTGCCGTCTGGATCATCTGCTCCGGCGAACCGGCCATGCCGATCGAGCCCATGTCGCCGGTCGGATGCGCACGGATATCGCCGACCGCGTCCACGACCTTGGTGCCGAGGATTGCCGAGGGCAGCCAGCCGTTCAGCGTCGAGGATCTGCCGTTCTGTCCAACGATCAGCCCGGAAAGCTTTTCGCCAAGCTCGTCCTGCAGAAGCTGCACGGCCTTCACATAGTCGATGCCCTGCATTTCCCAGGGCGTGGTGGAGGCCGGCGCGCCGATCGCCGCCGCTGTCGCAATCCAGTCTTCATCCTTCAGTTCGTCGATCGAAACAAGCTCCGGCTTGCCGACATTGACCGCCGCATAGCCGAGCATACGCCCATGATCGGCCCACCCGCCGCCGCCCGCCGCATAGACGGAGCCGCCCTTGACGGCCGCTTCGACGTCTTTCTCAACGAGTATGCGCCCCATCAAGCCTTCTCCTTATTCAGCGTCCTGTCCATCTCCCGCACGGCTTCGAAAAGCACGGCAGCGCCGAGGGCGATATCATCATTCTCGGCCCATTCGTCCGCCGAATGGCTGCGGCCTTCCTTGCATGGAACGAAAATCATGGCGGCTGGTGCCACCTTGGCGATCCAGGCCGTATCGTGTCCCGCGCCGGAGGCCATGCGCCGGTGCTTGGCGCCGACGGTATCGCAGGCCCGCTCCAGCGTCTCCAGCAGACCGGCATCGCCGGGCGTCGGATAATTGTCGGACACGCGTTTTGGGGAGTTGATCGTCACCCCTTGGGCAGCGGCCAGCTGGACGACATGCGCATCTAGCCATTCGCAGAAGGCTTCCATGTCGCTGCGGATTTCCGCACGGCCGTCGATCAGCATGACAACCTTGGACGGAACGACATTGGCCGCATTCGGCTCGATCCGGAATTCGCCGACGGTTGCCGCAAAATGGCCCGGTGTCTTCGCCCGCTCGGCTGCGGCACCGCGGATATCGAGCACGAGTTGCGAGGCTGCCACCAGCGCATCCGCGCGGCCGTCCATCGGGGTCGTACCGGCGTGGTCCGCCCGGCCTTCGACCGTAATTTCGATCCGGGTGATACCTGCGATCGCCGTCACGATGCCGATATCCTTCCTCTCATTTTCAAGCACCGGCCCTTGCTCGATATGCAGTTCTAGGAAGCCGGCGAGATCGGGCCGATTCTGTTGCAGCAGCACCCCCGGACGGCCGCCGACTTGCGCAATCCCCTCAGCGAGGTCGCGCTCGCCGCTGGTGCGCGAAAGCCATGCCTCGGGAAGCTGCCCGGTCATGCCGCGGCTGCCGACGCACGAAACGCCGAAAATGCTGACCTCTTCCGCAAGGAAATCGACGATCTCCAGATCGTGCTCCAGCGCGATCCCCTGATCCTTCAAGGCACGCGCGACCTCCAGAGCCGAGATCACGCCGGCGATGCCATCGAAACGTCCGCCATCCGGCACGGTATCGGAATGCGAGCCGACCATGATCGTGCCGAGCCCCGGCTTGCTGCCTGCCCGACGGCCGATGAGGTTGCCGCCGGCATCGATCCGCGTTTCCAGCCCGGCCGCCTTCATGCGCGCCTCGATATAGGCGCGTCCTTCGAGAAACAGCGGCGAGAAGGCCCGGCGCGTCCAGGGATGCCCAGGTTCGGTGATCTTCGCCAGTGCATCGATATCTTCCGCGATGCGGTCAGCGTTGACGGGCAGGTTACGGCTCATGCGATTTCTCCGGCAATGATTTGGCGCGGCAGCGGACGGACGAATTTGCCAGTGCCGGGTTCGGCAAGCACCTTCGCGCCATCGGTTATCAGTTTGCCGCGCAGATACGCGGCTGAAACGGTCCATGGCAAGGCTATGCCATTGTACGGGCTCCAGCCGACGACATTGTTGCCGCTCGCGGCGGCATCATAGACCTTTTCGCGCGGCTCAAGCACAGTGATATCGGCATCCTTGCCCGGCGTCAGCGCGCCCTTGATATGGTCGAGGCGGAAATGCTTCGCCGGATTTTCCGCCATGAGCTTTGCAGCTCAGGTAAGCGGAATGCCGCGTTCGAGCGCTCCCTTGACGAAGAGTGGCACCATGACCTCGAGCCCCGGTACACCGGAGGCATTGGCCAGCATGTGCGGATCGGTCTTGCGGTTTTCGGACCAGCTGACATGGTCGGTCGACACCAGCCAGACATTGCCTTCAGCGACCTTCCGCCACAGCGTTTCCACCTCGGCGCGCGGCCGGATCGGTGGATTGATCTTGGCCTTGCCCCCGAGGTGCTTCACGTCGTTTTCCTCGTCCAGCGTCAGGTAGTGGATGCAGCACTCGACGGTCGCCTCGAAACCGTCGCGGCGATACGCGCGGGCGATATCGTAGCCGCGGCCGAGCGAACAATGCACGACATGGGCCGGGCAGCCGGTGTTGGCGCCTGTTTCGAAGATCGTATGCATGGCAAGCAGCTCGGTAATCGGCGGGCGCGAGAGACCATGGGCACGCCAATCGGTGATGCCGCAGGCCTTTACCTGCTCGATGTAGGCGCGCACGGCTTCGTCGTCCTCATTGTGGACGCCAGCCGTCAGCCCGGTCGGTGCGATCGCCGCAAAGCACTCGTCAAGCAAGGCAGGAGGAATGCGGGGGAAACGCTTCGGATCCGTGCCGAAAGTCGAAAACTTGAAGGCCGCGACGCCGGCGTGCACCATTTCGGGGATGCGCGCAGCACGCTCTTCCGGATTGACCGTGCCATAGAGCGCGAAATCGACACGCGCCTGCGGGCTCGCGTGATCAATCTTCTTCTTTACCGCTTCCGCCGAGCAGACGAGATTGCCTTCGTCATAGGGCATGTCCACGATTGTCGTGACGCCGCCGGCCGCTGCCGAGCGCGTCGACCAGATGAAGTCCTCCTGATCCTTCTGGCTCAGCGAATGCACCTGCGCATCGATCGCGCCGGGAAGGATTAGCGCCTTGCCGAGAAGATGCCGCTCCTTGGCCGAAGGCGGCACTCCGACGCCGACCTGGACGATTTTACCATCGCTGACCGCGACATAGCCCTCTTCGAGGATGCGCTCCGGCAGAACGACCGTACCCTGCAGAACGAGATCGAAATCACTCATGCGGATGCCTCCGTGTCGCTTCAGGTGTCAGATAATACGGGATTACCCGCAAGCCGTTCCTCGATACGCTCCCGCGAACCCAGCGCGAAAAAGTCGTCGAAAGAGGCGATCGGCACTTCAGCGATCAGCTTGGAAACAAAGGCGTCGGCTCCGAGACCTTCCTCGATCGCCTCGACCTCGGCCGAAAGCGGCCGGTCAACCGTATAAAAATCGGCATGGCTGCGGACAACGTCGTAGATCATGCCCGAAACGCCCTTCGGCTGGTCGCCCAGAATGTCGGCCGCCTGCGCGGCAAGCAGAGCTTCGAGCGCCGCAAGCCGCCTCAGCGCCCGCATCTGCCGTTCGAAGCGCTCGATCACCAGCGGCAGGAAAGCTGCCTCGTCCTCGAGCCCCGCGGCAACCACGAGCGATTGGGCCGATACGGGGTTCGACATGGAAAGGACGCGCGAGAAGATTTCGCCGGCGAGCTTGATGATCGGCCCGAAGCCTGTCGCGATCCGGCCTTTAGGCACCAGATTGACCGGCAGATCGCGCCTCTGTCCGTTACCGAGAAGGACGCAGCGGTTGAAGGCATTGCGGGCAGCATGCGCCATGCAGATTGCGGCCGATTCCAGCAGGATCGTCACGTCAAGAGGCAGTGAACCGCCGGAGGTCATCACCTGGCCCTCGACAACCACGGGGTTGTCATCCGAGCGACCTGTAGCCGCGAGAATCTTGTGGCCAGTCGTAAGCAGATTCTCGATCACCGCACCGAAGACCTGCGCAATCATGCGAAGGCTGAGCGGGTCCTGCACGTGGGTCGCAACCGGCCATTCCCAGGCATCTGACGCATTGCAGAGCCATGCACCGATCAACGCTTCCCGAGGGGTGCCGACATGGCGCACCGACCGCCACGGATCGCGAGACGCGCCAAGCGCGCCGGCGGCCATCATCCCGGTTGCTAGCAGCACGCGAATCGACGCTGCGGCATTGCGCGTCGCCTCCGCTGCCGCCGCAAAACTCACGGCATTGATGCTGAGCGAAGCAAGGCTGTCACGCGGTGCCATCCTGACCGGCTCGAGGCCGGCTGCCTCGAAGGCCTCGATCGCCTGCATGCGCCTGCCGCGATAGACCGCCTCGCCAACGCCGGTCAGAACCGCACCGATCTGCCCCATGAGGCCGATATCCGCACAGCCGATCGAACCGGTGCGCCGGACGACCGGGATGAGATCTGCCCTGAGAAGCCGCAGATAGGTTTCCACGAGTTCGGGTGTGCACCCGACCTGGCCCGTCAGAGCGGTATTGATGCGGATCGCCATGGCATTTCGCACGACAGCGGTCGAAAACGGCGTGCCGGTGCCGAAGTGATGGGCGCGGACGAGGCCGAGGTTGAAAGCGTCAAGGTCTTCCGGCGACCACTCGACATCCTTCATCGCTCCGACGCCGGTCGTAGAACCGTAGACCGGAATGCCGGCCCCGATCGCATCCTCCACGACCGAACGCGCAAGTTCCACGCGCGCCATGCCCGTCTCCGTCACCGACAGGGCGACCTTGCCGGAGCCTATCCTCACCATCTCGGCGAAGCCGAGGGGTTGGCCGGAAAGTTCGATGCCGGGGCGTTCGTGCTTCATCTGCAGGTCTCCTTGACGGCGAGATTAAGCGAGCATCTCGCATCATGGGATATCCCAAATGCCGAACACAGCATGCGATTGTTTGTGTTTCAGCTCAACTCAGCATCACGGCTATGTAGATAAGCGTCAATGCGATAATCCAAAGCGCGAGACGGCCATACCGGCTGTGCCTCGCCTCGGATTTGCCGATCGCCTCCGCAGTCTGCGGATCGAAGCGCAGTCCATGCTCGCTCATATGCAGCAGCTGGTGATGGAATTTTTCCGTCTTCGCGGCGATTTCCGGTACGGCTTCGGCGAGCTTCACCGCCGCCTTCAACCCATCCTTGAGATCGGTCACGACCCGCTTCGGGCCGAGATTGTTGCGAATCCAGTCTCCGACAACAGGCTCCGACGCCTTCCACATGTTGAAGCGCGGGTTCAGCATGCGCGAAACACCTTCGACGACCACCATGGTTTTCTGCAGCATGACCAGTTCGGGCCGGGTCTGCATGTCGAAAAGCTCCGTCACCTCGAACAGGAGCGTCAACAGCTTGCCCATCGAGATCGTCTCGGCCGGCTGGCCGTGGATCGGTTCCCCGATCGCCCGGATCGCCTGCGCGAAGCTTTCGACATTGTGATGGGCCGGCACATAGCCTGCTTCGAAATGGACTTCGGCAACGCGCACGTAGTCGCGGGTGATGAAGCCATAGAGGATTTCGGCGAGGAAGCGACGCTCTTTCTTCCCAAGCCGTCCGACGATACCCATGTCGACGGCAACGATATCGCCGTGCACATCGACAAAGAGGTTTCCGGGGTGCATGTCGGCATGGAAGAAGCCGTCGCGCAGCGTATGGCGCAGAAAGGACTGGATCAGCGTGTCGGCAAGCGTATTGAGGTTGTGGCCGGCCGCCTGCAAACCCTCGACGTCGGACATCTTCACGCCGTCGATCCATTCCATGGTCATGACGTCGCGGCCGGTCCTTTCCCAGTCCACCTTGGGGACGCGGAATCCCGGATCCTGGTCCGTATTCTCGGCAATCTCGGAGAGGGCAGCGGCTTCCAGCCGAAGGTCCATCTCCACCTTCGTGGTCAGCTCGAGCGTTTTTGTGACCTCTACCGGCCTCAGGCGCCGGCTGGAAACCATGAAACGTTCCTGCATGTGAGCAACGAGATACATCGCCTCGATGTCATGCGCGAAGCGCTGGCGCACGCCGGGGCGCACGACCTTCACGGCAACCTTCTTGCGGCCTGCGGCCGTATCGACCTCGGCGGGGTGCACCTGTGCAATCGAAGCAGCGGCGATCGGATCATCGAAGCTGGCGAAAAGCTCCTGGATCGGCCGCCCGAGCGACCCCTCGACGTTCGCCTTCGACGCCGCGGTGGGGAAAAAAGCCATGCGATCCTGGAGCTGGGACAGGTCGTTGGCGAATTCGACGCCGACAACGTCCGGGCGCGTCGCCAGAAACTGACCGATCTTCACATAGGAAGGTCCGAGCCGTTCAACGGCGCGCGCCAGCCGGTCACTGCGCTTTTTGTATTTCGCCCGGCTGCGGGCAAAGATGCCGACGAAAGATTTGGCAAGGCTGACGGAAGGCGGCAGTCCCCCGGAGGGCAACGCCTCGACGACGCCCTCGCGCACCAGGATCCAGCCGACCCGAACGAGCCTGAGATATGCTCCGAAAGCACTCATCTAGATTAAAGTTTCCAACCCGAGTGCAGGGCCGCGATGCCGCCAGTGTAGCTGGTGTAGGTCACACGCGAAAAACCCGCCCTGCGGATCATCTCGGCGAAATTTTCCTGGTTCGGGAACTTGCGGATCGATTCCACCAGATATTCATAGGGCTCGGCTTCGCCGGTTATCGCCCTGCCGAATTTCGGAATGGCGTTGAAAGACCAGGCATCATACAGCTTGTCCAGGAGCGGCATCTCGACCTCGGAAAATTCCAGCACGAGCAGTCGGCCGCCACGCTTCAGCACGCGATAGGCCTCCGAAAGCGCCACGTCGATGCGGGGTACGTTGCGGATGCCGAAGGCGATCGTATAGGCATCGAAGTTGCCGGCTTCGAAGGGCAGATCCTCCGCATTGGCCTCGACAAAGGCAAGGTTGTCCGAAAGCTTCTTCTTTTCTGCCCGTTCGGCGCCGACGCCGAGCATTGAACCATTGATGTCCAGCACGGTCGCATGCGCCATTCGGTTCGAGGCCTCGATGATGCGAAAAGCGATGTCGCCGGTGCCGCCTGCAACATCCAGCACCTTGTAGCCAGGCTCCTTGCGCGGGTTGAGGGCGGCCACCAGCGCGTCCTTCCAGGCGCGGTGCATACCCATCGACATGACATCGTTCATGATGTCGTAACGCCGGGCGACCTTATGGAACACCTCGTTGACGAGGCCCTGCTTTTCGCCCCTCGGCACTTGCCGGAAGCCGTAGGATGTTTCCATGCCGCCATCGGCGGAGGTGCGGCTTTCTGACATCGGACTACTCCGTTACTGGAAATCGGTACGGCCACCATAGCGAAAGGCCGTGCGAGAGGCTATCTGTGGACGAGGGCGATACCCCGCGGTCTACTGGCGCTATAACCCACAACGTCCGCAGTTGAAATACGTTTAGATACAGATGGGTTAAGATGCCGGAATTGCCAGAAGTCGAAACGGTAAAGCGGGGTCTTTCGGCCGCGATGGAAGGCGCGCACATCAAGAAGCTGGAACTACGCCGCGGCGACCTGCGTTTTCCTTTTCCGGAGGATTTCGAAGGTCAGGTTTCGGGCCGTACCATCATCGGGCTCGGCCGGCGCGCCAAGTATCTGCTGATCGATCTCGATAGCGGCAAGACCATCATCTCCCATCTCGGCATGTCCGGCTCCTTCCGCATCGAGGCCGGTTCCGCCCGCGGGACGCCCGGCGATTTTCATTACGAGCGATCGAAGGATGAAAGGCATGACCACGCCATCTTCCATCTGGAAGGCAAGGACGGTCCTCGCCGCGTCATTTACAACGATCCGCGGCGGTTCGGCTTCATGGACATCGCCGATCGCTCCGAACTGCAGAATAATCCCTTCCTTTTCGGTCTCGGGCCGGAGCCGACCGGCAACGAGCTGAGCGCCGCCTATCTGGCCGAGCGTTTCGCAGGAAAGGCGCAGCCGCTGAAGGGCGCACTGCTCGATCAGAAGACCATCGCCGGTCTCGGCAATATCTATGTCAGCGAAGCGCTCTGGCGCGCGCACCTGATGCCGACGCGCGCTGCCGGAACGCTGGTGACCAAAACCGGACGGCCGAAGGAGCCGCTGGACCTTCTCGTTGCGTCGATCCGGGATGTCATCGCCGATGCGATCAAGGCCGGCGGCTCGTCGCTCCGGGATCATATCCAGACGGACGGCTCGCTTGGTTATTTCCAGCATTCCTTCTCCGTCTATGACCGTGAAGGTCACCCTTGCCGCACACCCGGTTGCGGCGGTACGGTTTCGCGCATCGTGCAGGCGGGTCGTTCAACCTTCTATTGCCCGGTCTGCCAGAAATAGGGAGAGAAGCATGGCCTACGAGACGCTGATCGTCGAAACCAGAGGCAATGTCGGTCTGATTACGCTGAACCGCCCGCAGGCACTGAACGCACTGAACTCGACGGTGCTCAAGGAACTGAAGCAGGCCTATGCGGACTTCCACGCCGATGAGACGATCGGCGCGATCGTTCTGACCGGGTCGGAGCGCGCTTTTGCCGCCGGCGCCGATATCAAGGAAATGCAGCCGCTGCAGTTCGCCGATATGTACAAGGCCGAATTCATCAGCGGCTGGGACGAGATCGCCAAGGCCCGCAAACCGGTGATCGCTGCCGTCAGCGGTTTTGCCCTCGGTGGCGGCTGCGAGCTCGCAATGATGTGCGACTTCATCATAGCGGCCGAGACCGCAAAGTTCGGTCAGCCCGAGATCACGCTGGGCGTCATCCCAGGCATGGGCGGCTCGCAGCGCCTGACGCGGGCCGTCGGCAAGTCGAAGGCCATGGATATGGTGCTGACCGGACGGATGATGGACGCTGCGGAAGCGGAGCGCGCCGGCCTCGTTTCGCGTGTGGTTGCGCCCGAGCGGCTGCTGGACGAGGCCATGGAAGCCGCCGCGAAGATTGCTTCGCTGTCGCAGCCGTCGGTGCTGATGGCCAAGGAAGCGGTCAATCGCGCCTTTGAAACCACGCAGGAAGAAGGCCTCCGTTTCGAGCGCCGTCTGTTCCATAGCCTTTTCGCGACGGAAGATCAGAAGGAAGGCATGGCCGCCTTCATCGAGAAGCGCAAACCGGCGTTCAGGCACCGGTGAGCGCCGCGGATGGAGAAAGCCTGCGTATCCTGTAAAATGCGCGTTGACGAGCCGCGGCTTTAGAGTTATATGCCCGCCCACGGTTCGGGAAGCCTATCAGGTTTTCCGTTTTGCTCCCGCATTGCTGGATGTTGTGGCCGCAGGGCCCGCGGTGATGATGGAGTTTGTTCGAATTCTTGAGAGAGGCATCCATGGCCAATACAACTTCGGCGAAAAAAGCGACTCGTAAGATCGCCCGCCGTACCGACGTCAACAAGGCTCGTCGCTCGCGCGTTCGTACGTTCGTTCGCCAGGTCGAAGAGGCACTCGCAGCTGGTGACGCTGCAAAGGCAAAGGAAGCCTTCCTCGCAGCTCAGCCAGAACTGGCGCGCGCTGCAGGCAAGGGCGTCCTTCACGCCAACACAGCATCCCGCAAGGTTTCGCGCCTTGCCGCTCGTGTGAAGGCTCTGTCGGCAGCCCCGACCGCGTAATCTTTCATTAACAAAGCTTTTGTTATAGTTAGCCCGGTAACCAAGCCGGGCTTTTTCGATTCTGTTTATGTTCTGCGGATTGGGGAATTTGACAGCTGTTTCATGTCGTTTAGGTGACACGAAAAATCGTTGAAAATCAAATGCTTGCGAGAGGATGTTTCCAGATTGGACGACTCTCGCGCCTTCTGGCCGACTCAGTTGTGAGTCAAGCGGATTTTATTTTTTTTTCTTTCAATGCGTGTCCAAAATGTCGATTTCGGGAATCTCCTTGATTCTCCTGCGATTCTTTTTTGCCTTTGCGGCGGCGCCCTAAAACAGCCGCCGGAGTCAATGGCCGCTTCTTAATTTTGCGTAAAATTCGCCATTGATCTCTGCAACCGATCCTGCCTAAATGCGTTCCAGCAGAGGGCGCGGACATCACCTGCAAAGGCTCGGTCTAAACTGCCATGTCGGCAGGCCGATGTGTTGCACCATCTGTTACGGAGCAGTGTATCTCTCCGTTTTTTCAAGCATTTGAGTTATTTGCGCCGCGGCTGTGGCTGGCCGCGGAACGGAGAAGCTTTGTGCGTTCTACGGCCACACGTTTAAGGTGAGCCGAAAGGGCTGGGGGAAGTAAATTTGCGTTGGGGGTTGGCTGACCGGAAACGAGGTCTGGCAGTCAACCTGGCACCGAAAACATGACGGAGGCCGCATAAAGGCGGTTTCCGCCATGGTTTTCTGCGCCGGTCTCGCTAGGCGGGACAGCGTTTGTGTGAACCGGCAGCCGGTGGCTCATGAAGGAGTCGCTCGCATGCTAGAACGGGGAAAATTGATCGGGCGGCCGTTCTAGGTGATGACCGCCCGGTAGAAGAAATTTGGAAGGCGGCATGATGCAAATGAATTCTCTGACGACGACTGGTGCTCTTGAAAATGGGGACAAGGCACCGCAAGCGTTCGGCTCAATTTGCCCGGAAACGGCAGGGGAAAAGGGGGATATGAAGCATGGCGTACTTTTCGATCGTGTCGGTGCACGTCTGAAGGCCCAGGTCGGTCCAGACGTTTATGCAAGCTGGTTCGCACGTCTGAAGCTGCACTCGGTTTCAAAGAGCGTCGTGCGACTCTCGGTTCCCACCACATTTCTCAAGTCGTGGATCAACAATCGTTATCTTGATCTCATCACCAGCCTCTTCCAGCAGGAGGACGCTGAGATTCTGAAGGTTGAGATCCTCGTCCGCACGGCAACACGTGCCGGCTTGAAGCCGATAGATGAGGTGGCTCCGCAGGAGCCGGCCACGCAGGCCGCGCCGATGCGCCGTCCTGCCGCTGCTCAGCCGGCGGGCCAAGCCATTCAGCAGGCGGTTTCAGCCGCTGCTGCGGCTCGTCCCGCGACGGCAGGCCAGCCGTTGTTCGGCTCGCCGCTTGACTCGCGCTTTACCTTCGACACCTTTGTTGAAGGCAGCTCGAACCGTGTTGCGCTTGCTGCCGCAAAAACGATTGCGGAAGCAGGGCAGGGTGCCGTTCGCTTCAATCCGCTCTTCGTTCATTCGAACGTCGGCCTCGGCAAGTCTCACCTGCTGCAGGCGATCGCCAATGCGGCGGTTCAAAATCCGCGGGCTCTGCGAGTCGTCTATCTGACGGCCGAGTATTTCATGTGGCGTTTTGCAACGGCGATCCGTGACAACGATGCGCTGACGCTGAAGGACTCGCTTCGCAACATCGATCTTCTGATCATCGACGACATGCAGTTCCTGCAGGGCAAGATGATCCAGCATGAGTTCTGCCACCTGCTGAACATGCTGCTGGACAGCGCCAAGCAAGTGGTCGTCGCTGCCGACCGCGCGCCCTGGGAGCTGGAATCGCTTGATCCTCGGGTGCGTTCGCGCCTGCAGGGCGGTGTTGCCATCGAGCTCGACGCTCCGGACTACGAGATGCGTCTCGAAATCCTGAAGCGCCGCCTGGCGAATGCCCGGCAGGAAGATCCGTCGCTCGAAATTCCGGCTGAGTTGTTGTCGCACGTTGCTCGCAGCGTGACCGCAAGCGGCCGCGAACTGGAAGGGGCCTTCAATCAGCTGGTCTTCCGCCGTTCTTTCGAGCCGAACCTGTCGATCGAACGGGTGGACGAACTGCTGGCTCACCTCGTCGGTTCCGGCGAGCCCCGCCGCGTGCGCATCGAAGACATCCAGCGCATCGTTGCCCGCCACTACAATGTCTCGCGACAGGAGCTGGTTTCGAACCGCCGCACGCGCGTCATCGTCAAGCCGCGCCAGATCGCGATGTATCTCTCGAAGACACTGACGCCGCGCTCCTTCCCGGAGATCGGCCGCCGCTTCGGCGGACGCGACCATACGACGGTTCTGCACGCCGTTCGCAAGATCGAGGAGCTGATTTCGGAAGACACCAAGCTCTCGCATGAAATCGAGCTGCTGAAGCGCCTGATCAACGAATAGCGCCATCCAGCGCAGGAAAAAATCCACGGCCGGGAGCGATCCCGGCTGTTTTCATTTATAAGGTTTTTATTCTATACAACCCTCGCATCAAAGACGGCGCACACTGGATGAACGGTGGCGCACGGGAGGGAAAGAATGAGTTTCAAGAAAATCGCCGTCGTCGGCCTGGGTAAGGTCGGACGGCTTGCGGCAACGCTTTTGCATGAGGGTGGTTTCGAGGTCACGGGCGTCGATGCCCGGCTGCCGGCGTCGGAGGTACCTTTCGTGTGCCGGACGGGCGACATATCGAGCCCGGCTGTCGTGGCCGAGCTGCTGTCGAGCGTCGAGGC
>NZ_JBNDHT010000112.1:0-23976 GCF_056755115.1 Rhizobium sp. SVR5-2C
ATGGCCAAGGACTACGTCTCCCTCAACGTCGCCATCGGCGGCGGCTATGCCGCAGCCGGCGTCAAGGCCGGAGCCGCGGGCACATCCGCCGCCGCAGCAGCACCGGTCTCAAAAAGCTGAGTTCAGCATTCGCTTTGATGACAAAGCCTCACACATGAAAAACCCCGAAGTTGGACAACAACTTCGGGGTTTTGTTATTTTCTACTTTCCGCTGTGGAAAATTCGTCATTCCTCAAAATGGATTCGACAAGGTAGCACGCTTCATATAGTCGCCGATTAAACGATTAATCAAAGCGCTGCAAATCATGCCTCAATTGCGCTCGGGACCGAACCTCAGCAGGATTGCAACGTCACTTGGCGTGTCAGTTGCAACGGTGTCGAATGCGCTTTCGGGCAAGGGACGCGTCTCGGAACGTCTTGCCGAAAAGATCAGGGACCATGCCAGGGCGCTCGGATATGTTCCAAGCCATGCTGGCCGTGCACTTCGCACCGGCCGCAGCGGCGTGCTCGGGCTCGTTCTCCCCGATATTTCCAATCCCCTTTTCCCCAAGATCGCGCAGGCGATCGAGTTTGCTGCCGCTTCGGCCGGCTATGGCGTATTGATCGCCGACTCTCGTGGAGACGTCACGGCGCAGACCGAAGCAATCAACCGGCTGGTCGAGCGCGGCGTCGAGGGCATGATCATCGTGCCTCGCCGCGCAACGCGCATAGCCGCCGCAAGCTGCCCTGTGGCCGTCATCGACACCGCTTCGACCCCCGGCAACACGGTGGCCGCGGATCACTGGCAGGGCGGCCAGCTGATCGCGGCCCACCTTGCAGACCTCGGCCACAAACGAATCCTCATCATTGGAAACAATCCGGAATCGAACGTACAGAACGACCGGGCTGACGGCATCCGTTCGGGTCTTCACGAGGACATGAGCTGCGAATCACTCTGGATCGAAAAGCTCGAGCGTCATGCCGGGATCGGCTGTTCGCTTGGTCTCGCGCGGAAGGTCGAGCAGGGACACACCGCATTTGCCGCGCTGTCGGATCTTCAGGCATTGCGCGCCCTGACGGAACTGCAGCTGCACGGCATTAAGGTGCCCGCTAACGTCAGCGTCACCGGTTTTGACGATCTCATCTGGTCTCCGGTCACCGCGCCTGCGCTTACGACCGTGAAAATGGACATGGATAAGATTGCCGAGATCGCCGTGGAAGCCTTGCTGGACGGCATAGGGACAAGCAGCATCCCGGAGGGCAGAATCGTCACGGCTAAGGTCGATCGTGTCCCCATGCACTTGATCATCCGCCAATCATCCGGGCCAAGGAGCCCGCTTTCAAACCTGGAGAGGGAGAACTCCTGACATGAAGACAGCGCTCGTCGCATCGGCAGCAATGCTCTCGCTATTTCCGTTGAGCGCCATGGCTCAGGAGCGAACCCTCACCATCTCCGTCTATGCCTTTGCACAGGACGACTTCAAGACGCTGGTCTACGATCCGTTCGAGAAGCAGTGCGGCTGCAAGGTCGTTGTCGAAACCGGCAACAGCGTTGAGCGCCTTGCGAAGATGGAAGCCAACAAGGCCAATCCTGTCGTCGACATGGCGGTCGTCTCCATGGCCGATGCGCTGTCCGCCGCGCGCAAAGGCCTGATCGACAAGATCGACACCTCCAAGCTCTCCAATTTCGGTAAGCTCTATGATGTCGCCAAGGATCCGAACGGCGACGGCATGAGCGTCGGCTACACTTTCTACGCCACCTCAATTGCTTACCGTTCCGACAAAATGAAGATCGAGTCCTGGGCCGATCTGCTGAAGCCCGAATATGTCGGTCACATCGCGTTTCCGAACGTGACTACAAACCAGGGGCCTCCGGCGCTCTATATGCTCGGCCTCGCGCTCGGTAAGGATACGCCCGATCTCAAGGGGCCGATCGAAGCCATCGGCGAGAACAAGGATGACATCGTCACCTTCTACGAAAAGTCCTCGCAGCTCGTGCAGCTGATGCAGCAGGAAGAAATCTGGGCTGCTCCGATCGGCCGCTTCTCCTGGGCGGGTTTCACCAAGCTTGACGTTCCGGTTGCCTGGGCAAAGCCGAAGGAAGGTCAGACCGGCGGCATGAACGTCATGGTCGTCACCAAGGGTTCAAAGAACCAGGATCTGGCACTGCAGTTCATCGATTTCTGGCTGTCGACCGACGTCCAGACGAAACTCGCCGAAAAACTGATCGATAGCCCGGCAAACAAGGAAGTAAAGGTTTCTGAAGCCGCCGCTAACAATCTTACCTACGGCGAGGACACCGCCAAGAGCCTCAAGCTCATTCCGTCGGCACAGGCGCTCGATAATCGTGCCGCATGGCTCAAGGAATGGAACGACAAGGTCGGCCAATAAGGCTGCTGCTATGACATCCGGTCCCGGCTTGCCGGGATCGTTCTCCGCCATTCCGCCCTCCCGCCAGCTCTGAAAGCCGCATCATGTTCCAGAACCGAGCAGAAGCCACGGCGCTCGCCCTGCCCGCAGCGGTATTTGCTGCTGTGGTCTTTCTGCTGCCTGTTGGCATTCTGCTTTCGGAAGGCTTTCGCGTGGATGGCGGATGGACGCTTGCCGCCTATAGCGGCTTCTTTTCCGAGACCCTCAACCGCACGGTCTTCCTGCGCACCTTCAAGCTCGGGCTGGAAGTCACCGCCGTTTCAGCCGTCGTCGGCTATGCCGCAGCCTTCGCGATCGTCAACCTGCCGCCAAAAGGCAAAGGCCGCATGATCGGCCTCGTCACCCTGCCGCTGATGATTTCGCCGGTCGCCCGAACCTATGCCTGGATCGTGATCCTTGGCCGCACCGGTATCGTCAACCACGCGATCACCGGCCTTGGCCTCAGCGACGAACCGCTCCGCCTGCTGTTCACCGAGACGGCCGTGTTCATCGGCCTGCTGCAGCTCTTCCTGCCGTTGATGATCCTGTCGCTGATCAGCGCGCTCGAGAATATGCCGAAGGATGCGATCCCGGCGGCCCGGGTCCTTGGCGCCAACTGGTTCCAGGTCTTCTGGAAGGTCATCCTGCCGTTGACGAAGGAGGGTCTTGTCGTCGGCGGGACGCTCGTCTTCACTGGCTCGCTTACCGCCTACATCACCCCTGCCGTCCTCGGCGGCTCCAAGGTGCTGATGCTGGAGACTCTGCTCTACCAGCAGGTCTCCGTCGCCAACGACTTTGTCTCGGCAAGCGTCATCGCCTTGATACTGATCATCATGAGTTTTGCCGCCAACATCCTCCTGAAGCGTCTTGCTACCGCGAGGAACAAGCGATGACCCCACGCCTGGTTCCTCCGATCATCCTCCTCCTGCTGCTGACGTTTTTGATCGGCCCGTTCCTGATCATCATCGCCGCATCCCTTTCGGCAGGCGATACCCTCGCCTTCCCGCCGCAAGGGCTGTCGCTGAAATGGGTGACGAAGGTCTTCACCATCGACAGTTTTCGCGAAAGCTTTGGCATGTCGATGTTCCTCGCCGTCTTCGGAACGCTGGCGGCGTTGATCTTAGGCATTCCCGCCGCCTATGCGCTCTCCCGCTACAGGCTGCCTTTCGGCGAAACCGTGCGTACGATCGTGTCACTGCCGATCATTGTTCCAGGCATCGTCGTCGGTCTCGCGCTGCTGCGCTACCTCGTCGTCCCTTTCGGCTTCAACATCACGCTGGCGCTGTTTCTCGCGCATACGGCGCTGGTCCTTCCCTACGCCGTGCGCGTCGTCTCAGCGAGCCTGAACAATCTGCGCGCCGATATCGAGGAGGCCGCCGTGCTGCTTGGTTCGTCTCGTCTTGGCGCCTTCTTTCGGGTGGTGATGGCGAATATCCGCGGCGGCATTCTGGCCGCCTTCATCCTCGGCTTCGTCACCAGCTTCAACCAGGTGCCGGTTTCACTCTTCCTGTCCGGACCCGGCGTGCGCACCCTGCCGATCGACATGTTGGGCTACATGGAAACGACCTACGATCCGTCGATTGCGGCCCTGTCCTCGCTGCTCGCCTTTCTTTCCATCGGCATCGTTTTCCTGGCCGAACGCTTCCTGGGATTTTCTCGTTATGTCTGATGCCTATCTCCAACTCGACAAGCTGACGCTGGCCTATGGCGATACGGTCGCGGTGAAAGACCTCGACCTTTCGATCGCCAAGAGCGAACTCGTCGCCCTGCTCGGCCCCTCCGGCTGCGGCAAGACGACAACGATGCGCTCGATCGCAGGTTTGCTGAAACCGGCCGCCGGCCGCATCAAACTCGACGGCGCCGATATCACCGGCGTTTCGGCAAACAAGCGCGCTGTCGGCCTGGTCTTTCAATCCTACGCGCTCTTCCCGCATCTGACGGTCTACGAGAATGTCGCGTTCGGCCTGCGACTAAAGGGCATCGGCGGCCAGGATCTCGACGCAAAGGTGAGCGCCGGTATCAAGTCCGTCGGCCTTGCCAAGTTTGCCGATCGCAAGCCCGCCGAACTGTCTGGCGGCCAGCAGCAGCGCGTCGCCCTTGCCCGCTCCATGGTGATGGAGCCGAAGGTGCTCCTGCTCGACGAACCGCTGTCCAACCTCGACGCGCGTCTTCGCCTCGAAATGCGCGCCGAACTGCAGCGCGTGCAGAAAGAAACCGGCGTCACCATGATCTTCGTCACACACGATCAGGTTGAGGCGCTGGCGCTCGCTGACCGCATCGTCGTCATGGTGAACGGCGGCATCGAGCAGATCGGCACGCCGGAGGAAATCTACAACAAGCCGGTCTCCGCTTTCGTCGCCGATTTCGTCGGCTTCGAAAATGTCTTCAAGTTGGAGAACGGCAAGCTCGCAACCCCGAATCGCGCCATCCATTTGCCAGCTCCTGCGCCCAACGCCGCAGGCTTGGCTTGGCGGCCGCGCACGGTTACCCTTGGTTCCGGTCCTTTCCAGGGAACTGTGCGCGGCACTTCCTTTGCTGGCAACACGCGTGAATATCTGCTGGATACTCCGCTTGGGCCGATCAAGGCCGAGGTGGATGCAAGCCTGTCGTCCCATGAAATCGGCACGACGCTCGCCTTCGACCTCCCGCTGGCTGCGGCTACAACCCTCTCTCGATTCGGATGAAGATCATGGGCGTTTGGATCGATACCGACATGGGTTTTGACGACATTGCCGCCATTCTGGTGGTCGGTCAATCAGGGCTCGAGATGGACGGCGTCTCGCTCGTCTTCGGCAACACGCCGCTGGCGCAGGTAGAGGCGAATGCTGCAGGCGCCGCGCAAGCCTTCGGCTGGAAGTTCCCCATCCATGCCGGACGCGGCCAACCCGTCTTCGCCAAACTCGAGACGGCCCAGGCTGTCCTTGGGGAAACCGGAATTCCGACGATCGGCAAAGGCCTGCCAAAGGCAGCAACACCGGCAGAGAGCGACGCCTTCACAGCCCTCTGCCGCTGGTTGGAGCAAGAGGGACCGCGACGCATTCTGGCGCTTGGCCCGCTCACGAACATCGCGGCTCTGGCGCTGGCTCGACCAGATCTTGCCGCACGCATCACCGACCTCACTTGGATGGGCGGCGGTGTGACGAGCGGCAACCACACCGCCTCGGCGGAATTCAACGCATTTGCCGATCCGGAAGCGCTGGCGATCGTCATCGCCCATGGGCTGCCGCTGCGCATGGTCGATCTCGACCTCTGCCGCAAGGTGCTGGCCAAGCCGGAAGACATCGAGCCGGTGCGCAGCGGTGGCGGTACGAACGCCGAGATGCTCGCCGATATGCTTGCCGGCTATATCCGCATCGGCACCAACCGCGGCCGCACGGCCATGGCGATCTACGACCCGTCGGCGGCCGTTGCCTTCGTCGCGCCGGATATCGTGCGCTTCCGCCCCGCCCGCATCGATGTCGAGCTGCACGGCCAGTTGACGCGCGGCCGCACAGTTGTCGAGACGCGCGCCAGCCATGCAACCTTCAACGCGCAATTCGCCGACGACATCGACGCCGAAAAGGCGCACACCATTATTCTCGCAGCCCTGGTCAATGAGGCCCGCAAATGATTACCGAACTTGGCCGGGAACGCGCCGATATCAACGACCCGTCGCTGCGCGCCAGGGCCGTCGCCGCCGCAAAAGGAGCCGTTCCGTTCGACGTCCTGATCACCGGCGGCAAACTGGTCGACCTGGTCACCGGCCGCTCGCGCGACGCGGATATCGGTCTTGTCGGTGCCTTGATCGCAAGTGTGCATGCCCCTTCGAGCCGGAACGACGCCGTCGAAATCATCGATGCCCGCGGGACTTTCGTGACGCCGGGCCTCATCGATACGCATATGCATATCGAAAGCTCGATGGTAACGCCCGCCGAATATACCGCAGCCGTGCTTCCGCGCGGCATCACGACGATCGTCTGGGATCCGCACGAATTCGCCAATGTGCATGGTCTCGACGGCGTGCGCTGGGCGATCGAAGCCTCCCATGCTCTGCCTTTGCGCATGATCCTGCTTGCGCCGTCCTGCGTTCCTTCGGCACCCGGCCTGGAAATGGCAGGCGCCGATTTCGATGCCTCTGTGATTGCAGCGATGCTGCGTATGCCTGAACTCGGCGGCGTTGCGGAAGTCATGAACATGCGCGGCGTCATCGAAGGTGATCCGCGAATCACCGCCATCGTCAATGCGGGGCTTGCCTCCGGCAAGCTCGTCTGCGGGCACGCCCGGGGGCTTGAGGGCGCCGATCTCAATGCCTTCATGGTGGCCGGCGTTACTTCCGATCACGAACTGACCTCCGGCGCCGACCTGTTGCAGAAGCTTGCCGCCGGAATGACGATCGAGCTTCGCGGCTCGCACGATCACCTGTTGCAGGAATTCGTCGAGGCGCTGAACGGCATCGGCCATATGCCGCCGACCTTGACGCTCTGCACCGACGACGTGTTTCCGGACGAGCTTTACCGCGACGGCGGCCTGGACGACGTGGTCCGCCGCTTGGTGCGCTACGGCATGAAGCCGGAATGGGCGCTTTGCGCCGCGACCTTCAATGCCGCCCAGCGGCTGCAGCGCAGCGACCTCGGCTTGATCGCCGCGGGGCGCCGGGCGGATATGGTCCTCTTCGAAGACCTTGAGGACTTCAAGGCACGTACCGTAATTGCCAATGGCCGCATAGTGGCGCAGGACGGCAAGCTCACCGTCACCGTAGATCCGCTTGATGCCACGCCGCTTGCAGATTCTGTAAAACTCTCGCCGCTGACCGAAGACGACTTCAAAGTGCCGTCGAAGGGTAGCCGCGTTCGCGTCGCCATGATCGACCAGCCGCGCTTTACCCGATGGGATGAAGCCGAAGCCGAGGTTGAAACCGGTTTCGTCGTGCCGCCGCCAGGCAGTACCTTGATTGCCGCCGTGCATCGTCACGGCAAGGCGGATTCCCGCCCGCGCATCGGCTTCCTGAAGGGCTGGGGCGAATGGCGCGGCGCCTTCTGCACGACGGTATCGCACGACTGCCACAATCTCACCCTCTTCGGCGGAAACGCGGCAGACATGGCGGTCGCCGCCAATGCCGTCATCGCTGCAGGTGGCGGCATGGCCGTCGTTAAGGATGGCCACATCGAAGCAATCCTACCGCTGCCGCTTTCAGGCCTCGTCACGGAAGCGTCTCTGCAGGACACAGCCTCGGGTTTTCACAATATCCGCAAGGCGATGGAAAAGATCGTCGACTGGCAGCCGCCCTACCTCGTCTTCAAGGCTTGCTTCGGTGCGACACTCGCCTGCAACACCGGCCCGCACCAGACAGATCGCGGCATTGCGGATGTGATGACGGGAGAGGTGCTGGAGAGCCCGGTGCTGGAGATTTTGTAGGCCTACGCTCAAGACCCCCTCATCCGCCTGCCGGCACCTTCTCCCCGAGGGGAGAAGGGACAGGTAGCCGCGCTTCACCCGAAAGATTCGATGTCAGCGAACTGGCGAGACGTCGCCGGCCCTTCTCCCCTCGGGGAGACGGTGGCCCGAAGGGTCGGATGAGGGGGCGATCCGTCTCGGCCTAAGCCGCCAGCTCCCGCTCCACCAGCTCCACCCAATAAGCCACGCCATAGCCGATCGCCGCATCGTTGAAGTCGTATGACGTGTTGTGATGCAAGGCGCCGTCTACCGCAGGCCCGTTGCCCAACCAAACGTAGCAGCCCGGCGCATTCTGCGCGAAGAATGCAAAGTCGTCCCCCGCGGTCGAAGGCGGAAAGCTCGTCCGGACCTTCTCTCCGAACACCGTTTGCGCGGCCCCGAGCGCCCGCCGTGTCGCATCGGCGTCGTTGATGACCGGCGGAATGCGCCGCTCGAATTGATAGTCAACGGCAATGCCGTACATCGCCGCCGTCCCGTGAGCGAGACGGCCGATCTCCGCTTCAAGCTGATCGCGCACTTCGGCGGAATAGGCCCGGGCCGTTCCTCCGATCTCGACCGTGTCCGGAATGACATTAAGCGCCTTGGGGTTGCCCGCCTGCAGCGAACAGGCGCTGACGACGGCAGGCTGGAGCGGATCGACGACGCGGCCGACGATGGTCTGCAGCGAGGCGAGGAACGTGCCGGCGGCGGTGATCGGGTCGCGCCCGAGATGTGGCTTTGCGCCGTGCGTTCCGGTTCCGCGAAATGTGATGCGCCAACTGTCGGAGGAGGCAAGCTGCGGCCCTTCGACGACCGCAATCTCGTCGACGTCAAGGCCCGGCATGTTGTGCAAGCCATAGACCGCATCGCAGGGGAAGAGCTGGAAAAGCCCCTCTTCCACCATGCGCTTCGCGCCGCCCCTGCCCTCCTCCGCCGGCTGGAAGATGAAATGCACCGTACCGGAAAAACCCTTGGTCGCGGCAAGATGACGTGCTGCGCCGAGCAGCATGGTGGTGTGTCCGTCATGCCCGCAGGCGTGCATCTTGCCGGGGACGGTTGATTTGTAAGGCCGCTCGGCGATCTCCGGCATGGCAAGCGCATCCATGTCCGCTCGAAGTCCGATCACCCGCGTACCGTTGCCGACTTGCAGCGTCCCGACGACGCCTGTGCCGCCCAGTCCGCGATGCAGCTTGATACCCGCTTCCTCCAGCAGTTTCGCCACGATGCCGCTGGTGCGCTCTTCTTCGAAACCGAGCTCCGGATGGGCGTGCAGGTCGCGGCGCACCGATGTGAGAAAAGCCAGATCGTCCTTGATCCGCGCGGGGATGTTCATAGGCCTGGATATCCTTCATGCGAAACGGGCGCCAAAATCGGCGCCCGCGTCAGATGGCCCTTTGTTCAACAAAGAACGTGGAACCGCAACCCTCAAGCTTCCTCGACGAAAACCTCCTCGCGCTTCTTCTTCACGCTCGGCAGGAAGACGACGACGAGGACGGCTGCTGCTATTGCAAGAAGGGTCGCGCTGATCGGCCGCGTGACGAAGGTCGATGGATCGCCTCGCGAAAGGATCATCGCGCGCCGCAGGTTCTCCTCGAGCAGCGGCCCCAGCACGAAACCGAGCAGCAGCGGCGCCGGCTCGCATCTGAGCTTGGCAAGCACATAGCCGATGAAGCCGAAGAAGGCGACGGCATAGAGGTCGTAAACGTTGGAGTTGACGCTGTAGACCCCGATCGAGCAGAAGGCCATGATGATCGGGAAGAGCACGTAATACGGCACGGTCAGCAGCTTCACCCAGAGCCCGATCAGCGGAAGGTTCAGGATGACGAGCATCAGATTGCCGATCCACATGGACGCAATGATGCCCCAGAAGAGCGCCGGCTGCTCGGTCGCGACGTTCGGTCCAGGTACGATCCCCTGGATGATCATCGCGCCGATCATCAGCGCCATCACCGGATTGGCAGGGATACCGAGCGTCAGAAGCGGAATGAAGGAGGTCTGCGCCCCGGCATTGTTCGCCGACTCCGGACCCGCAACGCCAGCGACGGCGCCTTTGCCGAACTCCTCGGGCCTGTTTGAAACCCGCTTTTCGACAGTATAGGAGGCGAAGGATGCCAGGATCGCGCCTCCGCCCGGCAGGATGCCGAGAGCCGAGCCGATCGCCGTTCCGCGGAGCACCGGCGCGATCATCTCCTTGAATTCCTCTCGTGACGGCAGCAGGCCAGTGACCTTTGCCATCAGTACCGTCCGGGTTTTCTCCCCTTCGAGGTTGCGCAGGATTTCGGCGATGCCGAAGACACCGACGGCAAGCGCCACGAAATTCAAACCATCGGCATACTCACGGATACCAAGGGTAAAGCGCGGCGTGCCGGTGTAGATATCAGTGCCAACCAAGCCGAGCAGCAGCCCGAGCGCCACCATCGCAAGCGCCTTGACGACAGAGCCGTGGGCAAGCGCGATCGACGACACCAGTCCGACGACCATCAGCGAGAAATATTCCGCAGCGCCGAATTTCAGGGCGATCTCGGTCAGTGGTGGCGCAAAGATCGCAACAAGGAAGGTCGAGACGGTGCCCGCAAAGAAGGAGCCGAGTGCGGCGATCGCGAGCGCCGCTCCTGCCCTGCCTCGACGCGCCATCTGGTAACCGTCGATCGCCGTTACCGCCGAGGACGATTCGCCCGGCATGTTGATCAGGATAGCCGTGGTCGAACCGCCGTACTGCGCACCGTAGTAAATGCCGGCGAGCATGATGAGCGACGACACCGGCTCCAGCTGGAAAGTGATCGGCAGAAGCATGGCGATCGTCGCGGTCGCGCCGATACCGGGCAGTACCCCGATCAGCGTCCCGAGCAGGACACCGATGAGGCAGAAAAGGAGGTTCGCGGGCGTTGCCGCCGTTGCAAAGCCGAGTGCCAGATTGCTGAAAAGTTCCATTGCGACCTCCTAGAACCGGACCCAGGGGCCAAAGCGCTCGAATGGCAGTCCGAGGCCATAACTGAAGACGCCAACGGAAAAGGCCGTCAGCAGCACCGAGAGCAAAATCCCGTAGATCACCGTCATCCGATGCGAGGCGAAACAGGCGATGAAAGCGGTCAGGAAGATTGCAGGTACAAACCCCATTCCCCGAACCGTCAGCCCGAAGAAGATCGGGGCAGGCAGGATGAAGAGCATCCCGCGCCAGGCCAGCGGCCCCATCGGCTCGCCCTGCACGCGAAGCGCCTGCACAAAGACTATCGCGCCGAGAATGATCAATACGCCTGAAAGTAGCAGCGGGAAGTAACCCGGGCCCATGCGCAGCGTCGTCCCAAGGTCGAGATTGTAGGATTGGATGGCGAAGAATGCACCGGTCGCAACAAGAAGCGCGCCGCAGATGGCATTGGTGGTGTCGAAGCTAACTGATTTCATAATGTCTCCGTGAGGTTGGAGAAAGGTCGCATCCTGCGGGCAGCCCCCCGCCCTTCGAGCTCTTCTCCCCGAGGTGAGGGGGGATAATGACAAGTCCCCTCTCCCCGGCGGGGAGAGGGTTAGGGTGAGGGGGCACCCAATGAGCGCCGGAGATCAGTCGGCATATTCGCCGGCAGCGTCAATCACCGGCTTCCAGCGTGCAATCTCGCTTTCGAGCTTGGCCTTCAGCGCAGCAGGCGTAGCTTCGGCTTCCGTCGAGGGTGCCGTGCCGAGCTCTGCGAAGCGGGCAGCGACGTTCGGATCCTTCAACGCCACCTGCAGCGACTTCGAGAGCCGTTCGTTGATCTCAGCCGGCGTGCCCTTCGGGGTATAGATGCCGTGCCAGATGCCGACTTCGAAACCGGGCAGACCGGCTTCAACCGCCGTCGGAATGTCCTTCAGGACATCGAGACGCTTTGGCGAGGTGACGGCATAGGCCTTGATCGTCCGGCCCTGGATCTGCTTCGTCGTGTTGGTCGTCTGGTCGCACATGATATCGACCTGACCGCCGAGAAGATCGGTCATCGCCGGGCCGGTACCCTTGTAGGGAACGGTCGTGAGCGGCGTCTGGATCGCGCTCATGAACATCATGCCGCAAAGATGCGAGGCGGCGCCGATGCCGGCGTTGGCGACCGTCACCTTGTCCTTGTTGGCCTTGACGTATTCGATAAGGCTCTTGAGATCGCTCGGCTCGAAGTCCTTGCGAGCGACGATCGTCATCGGAACGTCGGTGACGAGGCCGACATATTCGAAGGCGTTCAGCGTGTCGTAGGCGAGCTTGCGGTAGAGCGTGGCGCTGGTCGCCATGCCGATGTGATGCAGCAGGATCGTGTAACCGTCCGGATCGGCTGCGGCCACCCGCCCTGCGCCGAGCGTCCCGCCGGCACCGCCAACGTTTTCAACGACGATTTGCTGGCCGAGATCCTTGGACATGGATTCGGCGACGAGGCGGGCAACCGTGTCGGTCGGGCCACCGGCTGAAAAGGGAACAACCATCGTGATGGCGCGCTCGGGATAGGTCTGTGCGGAAGCCGCGTTTGCAAGAACCGCGACGGCAACAGCCGCCGTCATGCCAAGCATGGTCTTCAGAATTTTCATCGTTTTCCTCCCTGAAAATACGATACCGTCGACGCCTCCACGCGCCAGTGCGGATCGGACCATTAGGACGCTCTGAACTCACGGCCGCAAACAGCGCCGCGCTGCCCGTTGATGAGATTTCATGCGCGTGCAGCGCAGCATGGGTCGAAATGGACACAAAGGCGGTCGGCGATGTGTGGGAATCCACCCATTCGCCTATTCAGAGATGAGCAGCTTCTTGTCCAGCCCGTATTTCTGCATCTTTTCATATAGCGTCTTGCGGGAAATCTGTAGCGACTCATAGACGGGTTTCAGGCTGCCGCCATGTGCGACGAGCGCGCTGGCGATGACCCCGCGCTCGAACTCCGCGACGCGGTCGGCTAGGCCGCTGACCTCACCCAATTGCCGCCCGCTATCAAGACCAAGCACGAAGCGGTCGGCAGCATTGCGCAGTTCACGCACGTTGCCTGGCCAATCGCGCTGGGCGATATCGGAAATCACCTCGGGCGGCACCGCCATGTCGTCGCGGCCGTAGCGTGCAGCGGCCTCGCGGACGAGCTGGAGGAACAGTAGCGGGATATCCTGCCGTCTCTGCGCCAGCGCCGGCACATGCAGCGTTGCGACGTTCAGCCGATAAAGAAGATCGGCGCGGAATCGTCCTGCGGCAACTTCGGCTTCGAGATCGACCTTGCTGGTCGCGATGAAGCGCACGTCGAGTGGCACCATCTCATTCGAGCCGAGGCGCGTAATCACGCGCTCCTGAAGCACGCGGAGAAACTTGGCCTGCAGATCGAACGGCATCGAACCGATTTCATCGAGCAGGATCGTGCCGCCGCGCCCGTGCTCGAATTTGCCGTATCGCGGCCTCACGGCACCCGGAAAAGCGCCGGCCTCGTGGCCGAAAAGCTCGCTCTCGATCAGGTTCGCAGGCAGCGCCGCGCAGTTGATCGCGATGAAGGGGCGGCTCGCTCGCGTACTTATGTCATGCAGCGCCCGCGCCACGACCTCCTTGCCCGCGCCCGTTTCGCCGACAATCAGCGTGTCGGCATCGCTCGCCCCGATGGCGCGGATGCGATAGCGCAGATCCACCATCACCTGCGTGCGTCCCGGCAGGCGCGCCTCGAGGTCGTCGCGCTTGCCGGCTACGGCCTTGAGCAGCCGGTTTTCCAGCACAAGGCTCCGCCGCTCCAAGGCTCGCTTTATCACCCCCGCCAGCATCTGTGGCGTGAACGGCTTTTCGATGAAATCATAGGCGCCTTCACGCATCGCCTTTACGGCGAGCTGCACGTCGCCATGGCCGGTGACGAGGATGACCGGGACTTCCGCGTCGATCTCACGGATCTTCTGCATCAGCGTCATGCCATCGGTTCCCGGCATGCGGATATCGCTGACGACGACGCCCGCGAAGCTGTAGCCGATCAGTTCCAGCACGTGATCGGCATTCGAAAAAGTCTCGACATTGAAGCCGGAGAGCTCCAAAGCCTGTGCGGTCGACCGGCGCAACTCCTCTTCGTCGTCCACCAACAGGATCTTCTGCTCGCTCATTCCGCCGCCTCCGGCATCTTACCCGCTGCCGATTGCAGCTCGATGCGGAACATCGCACCCCCCTCCGGATGATTGGAGACCGTCAGGCTGCCACCGAAATCCTTGACGATGTTATAGGAGATCGAGAGTCCGAGCCCCAATCCTTTACCCACGCCCTTGGTTGTAAAGAAGGGATCGAAGATGCGCTCGGCGATAGCCGCCGGCACGCCAGGCCCGTGATCGCGCACCGTCAGCACCACCCTACCCTGCTCCTCCAACGCCGTTACCTCAATCCGCCGGTCATCGAGCCCCTCAACGGCATCAGCGGCATTGGAAATCACGTTCACCAGCACTTGCTGCAGACGCACGGACCCAGCGCGCACGACCGGCGGCTGAATGCCGAGATCGATCCTCAGATTAGCATCCGCCGCCTTCAGCCGCCATTCGACGATCTCGAGCGTGTCGCGGATCGCCTCATCAAGCGGCACGGGGCCGAGCTTCTCGTTTGGTTTGCGGGCGAAGTTGCGAAGGTGCCTGCTGATCGACGCCATGCGATCGATAAGTCCGCCGATGCGCTGGATATTGTCCTGCGCTTCGGCGGTCCGCCCGCGATCAAGGAGCACGGCTGCGCTGTCCGTATAGGTTTTCGCCGCGGCAAGCGGCTGGTTGAATTCATGCGACAGCGCCGCCGACATCTGGCCGAGCCCGGCAAGCTTACCCGCCTGGATAAGATCGGCCTGGGTCTGGCGAAGACGTTGCTCGGTTAGGCGCCGCTCCGCAATTTCCTCTTCGATGCGGCTGTTGACGCGGGCAAGATCGGCAGTGCGCTCCTCGACGCGCCGCTCCAGTTCGTTGCGCGCTTCCGCCTGCAATTGCATGCGCTCGTTGAGCCGCATCCGCCGCTGCCGAATGATCGCGATCGCCAGCCCTGCAATGCAGAGGATGAGGAAGACCGCAGCAAGTGCCGTGCGTGCCTGGGTTCGGATAGACCCGGTTTCCATCAGCACGTGAACGGTCCAGTCTTCGGCGGCCATATGGTGCGAGAGCACAAGATATTCCTTTTGCAAGCCCTCCTCGACAAGCGTCATCAGGTCGTGCTCTTCGAAGCGGCCGCCGACGATCGGCAGAGCGGCCAACGTTGCGTTTGCGTAGCGGCGGGACGCTTCGGTGCGTGCAATGCGATCGGCAGTCAGCGGCTGGATGCCTTTGTAGAGCCAATCCGGCTTTCCGGACATGAAGATGATGCCTTCAGGGTCCGACACGAAGATGCGGTATTCTCCATCACTCCACGAAGCCTCGATCATGTCGATATCGACCTTGAAGACAATGACGCCGCGGATTTCGGCACCGGCGAGGATCGGCGAGGCAAAATAGTATCCGCGTTTCAGCGAAGTGGTCCCCAGAGCGTAGAAACGCGACCTGTTGCCGGCGATCGCCTGCTGAAAATAGGGCCTGTAGCTGAAATTCTCGCCGACGAAGCTGCCCGGCAAATCGAAATTGCTGGCCGCGATCGTTTCACCGTCCGGCTTGATCACATAGATGTCGGACGACTTCAGAAGCCCGTTGATCTCCCTGAGATAAAGATTCGCCGCGTTGCGCAGCTCCCTGTCGTCCGGACGGCCGACCAATTGCTTGATGTTGTCGTGATCGGCAATCAGCGCCGGCAGCGCCTCGTAGCGGCTGAGGTGACCGCTGAGCGCGGAGACCGCCAGCCGCAGTGCCGTGCCTGCCTGCGCCGAGGCCTCGCCCATATAGGCGCGCGTCGCCAGCGTCCCGCCGTAATAGAAGAAGGCGAAGACGATGAACGGCACTGACAACAACGCGGCTATCAACCTGTATCTCGGTAACAGGTCCGGCTCCTCTCCCTTTTGCCTCCTTCCCCGGAAGGCATACCCCGACTGCTCAAGTCTAATGACCGGACGTCGGATTTCCAAGAGCCGCCTTGCCTTGACTTGCGCGAAGCCGGGATGTCCTATTGCGCCAACCCGAGAAGGACAACCCGCATGAGCGACGAGCAGACCCCCGCCGACAGCAAGCTCACCACCTCGAAGCGCCGCTGGGCGGCCGAAGGCAAGTTCCTGACCGGACGCATCAGCCGCCCGGAAACCGAGCGCCTGCCGCCTGGCCAGCATCTGGTCAAGAACTGGCCCGTGCTCGATCTCGGCCAGCAGCCGGTCATCCCGCTCGACACTTGGCGGTTGGAGGTCCGCGGCCTCGTCGAAACCCCGCTCGACCTTTCCTGGGCAGCCTTTCAAGCCCTGGAGCAGAGCACTAAGGTCAGCGACATTCACTACGTCACCACATGGTCGCGCTATGACAACAACTGGAACGGTGTTTCGACACGCGATCTACTCGATCTTGCGATGCCGAAGCCGGAAGCCAGTTTCGTCATGCTGACAAGCTATGACGGCTATACGACCAATCTGCCGCTTGCCGATTTTGCCGCCGAAGATGCGATCCTTGCGACAGCATGGGAGAGCCTGCCGTTGACGCGCGATCACGGCGGCCCCATGCGCCTCGTCGTGCCGCATCTCTATTTCTGGAAAAGCGCCAAGTGGCTTCGCCGGATCGACCTCATTGCCGCCGACCAGGCAGGCTTCTGGGAAAGGAACGGGTACCATATCTATGGCGACCCATGGCGCGAGCAGCGCTATACGGACGACTGAGCGCGAAGCAGCCGCCGCGCCGCGATATAGACGCCGAAAAGAATGGCCATGAGGCCCGATAGCGACGCCATGCTGGCTGGGTGCGTCGGAATTTCGCTCCAGCGCGGACGCACGACATCCGCCGTATTGAACGCCTCGCCGCTGAAACGGCAGGTGATCAGCGAAAGCCCGCGCCGCACCATTTCGGCGTCGGCGTCTGAAATGATCGCCGAAGCGGCATCCGCTTCTCGGGGCATGTCGCGCATGGCCATCAGCACCGCCTTCGTCGCAGCCAGATAGGCATGAGCGCATTCGTTGAACGGGCTCTGCTCGTCCGTGACGCTGCCGGGCACCCGGCCCCACAGGCAGTAGGAATACTGGATCTGCGCGTAGTTCAGCACGCGTCTGAACGGCTCGTTCGTATCGGTCGCCTTCGAGGCCAGATCAACGATCCGGTCCCGATAATCCGCCATCACCGCCATCTCGCCATGGGAGATTTCAGGAACCGGGATGCCAGTGTGATTGGCCGACACACTCCGGCCATGCGCCATCGCGCTGTGGGCGAAGGCAGCACTGACCGAAAGAATAAGAAGCGGAAGACTGACTCTCTTCATGGTCTTGGAAAATGAGCCCCAGCGGTTCCAGGACTCATCATTGCCCTCTCAGCGGAATGCCGGACGGCCAACCGCAGTCCCGGATGCAAGCCGCTTCTCGGCGAGCATGCCGAAAACAATCCCAAGCGTCGACCACAGGACGACATGCATGCCGAGCGAAGTCGTTCGGAAGCGCCAGAGCACCATCGCCGAATAATTCTCCGGCACCTCGTTGATCGGCGGCAGCAGGTATTGCACGAGGCCGATAAAGACGATGTAGGCCACGCCAGCGATAATCGAAGCGTTCCAGACGCCGAAGCGTGCCGTGAGACGACGCGCGAACGCCACTGCCGCAATCAGCGAGGCGATCGACACAACGATCATGAGGAAGAACAGCTCGGTGCGCACTCCGATCGTATCCCCATTGCCGACCGCGGGCGGATTGGCCGGATACTTGATGCCGGGTACGAGGATGATGGCAACGAAGGCGGCGAGCGCGATCACTGCGGACGTGCCGCGAGCGCTGAGCCGGCTGAAGCGGCCATGAACGAACGCGAAGGCAAGGGCGAAGAGCCCGCCAACGGCAATTGCATAGGCCATGACGCCGGTGAAGAGGCCAAGGCCGGCCTGCGTGGCGCGGCTGACGAGCTCAGGTTCGGCCGCTTCGCCTGCCGCCTGGGCGGCCGCTTCTTCAAAGGCAATGGCCTGATCGACCAGCGGCTCGCCGAAGAAATGGGCGAAAGCAAAGACCAGGACGCCAGCAATCACCCCCGCGAGCATGCCGCGAAGCAAAAGGTTCCCAACCATGTCGGTCGTCCTTTAGTGGCAGGGGAAGCCGAGAAGATGGCGGCCGTCATGCACGAATTCATGCACATAACCGCCGGAGAACAGCGCCATCGCGCCTTCTTCCGTGCCGACGAAATAGATAGCGATGATCATCAGCAAACCGCCGAAGATCGCCCAAGGCAGGATTTCACCTACCGGGATCGGTGCCGGAGTTGCGACAGGCGTAAAAGTGGTGTCAGACATGTGTTCCTCCTGGAAAACGCGTTCAGTCGAAAGAGCATTGTGCGGTAAGGGTCTGACTTCCAGCCTGCTTTCGCATCCTGGTTACAGTGGCGCGACCGCGCCGGATTCTCACCGGCTTCCAAACCCGCAACATGACCGTTATATCTGCGCGTGGAAAACTGTCAACGAAAGTTCATCCGCCTCCCCATCGCATTTTTCGGAGATCCAGGAATGCACACCCGCCTCACCTGGATCTGCCACGGGCTGACAAGCGCCAGCCGTAGTGGCCGTTTTCCCCTCGACGAACCGCTTGAGGGAAAAGCCATCGTAGAGACGCGCGCCATGGTAGACCGGCTGCAACGCGCCGATCGCGTCCTGACCAGCCCGGCACTCCGCGCACGCCAGACAGCCGAAGCGCTCTCTCTTGGCGCTGTTCCGAACTCCCTTCTTGCCGATTGCAATTACGGCCGGTGGAGCGGGATGACGATTGCTGATCTGCAAACCCAGGAACCCGAAAACCTGCTTGCCTGGATGAGCGATCCTGAATCGGCGCCCCACGGCGGCGAAAATCTCAAGCAGCTCGCAGCGCGGGCCGCCGCGTGGATGGAACCGCAATCAGCGCTCGGCGGCCGCGTCGTCGCGATAAGCCATGCCGCGCTAATACGGGCCGCGATCATCAATGTGCTTCAGGCACCGCTATCCTCTTTCTGGCTGACGGATGTCGAGCCGCTGTCCGTCGTGCGCATGACCCACAATGGCAGCCGCTGGGCGCTGCGGTTTGGCGATTGAAGCTACGAATTCCCTAATTATTACAGTGGTAATTTAGATCAGCCTTACGCAAGTAAGTTGTGCCATACCTATTGAACCCGGCTGACCGGGCTCTAACTCCCAATCCCGAGGAGACCGGCCATGACTTATGATTGGAGTGGGGAGCGTACACGGCGCCTCCGTACCTTGCGGATCGCGAGCGCTGTTGTTCTCGTTTGCCTTGCCGTAGGCATTCCCCTGCTGATGACATATCGCTAAAAAGGCGAGCAGCCGGCGGCTGCTCGCCTTTTCTTTCACTACCGCCTAATCCGGGCGGCGGTTGGACGCCTTCTAGTGCTTTGAAATAGAGGGGTTCGTTACCGAGACCGGATCGCTGGCCGGAAACGTTTCCTCAAGCCCTTCATCCAATTCCTCCTCGAGCACCGATCGATCCGAAGGCGAGCGAGCGCTCGTTGCCCCACCCTCGGGAGTATCGGAGGATGAGATCTGGCTCATCAGCTCCTTTGCCTTGTCTATCGCGTTTTGCCGGTTGAGCGAGCGCTGATCATCGTTCGGCAGCTGTACCGAGACGATTTCGCCTCCGTCGCAAACGAACTCGACCGTGAAGCCGGCCTTCCCGCCACCAGCAGCTATAACCTGTGTTCCAACGATGCGCATGGCGCCCTCCTTTCGTTAAGGTTCAGGACCGAAACGGACATGCTTGCCGCTTGGTTCCAGCATGTCGCTCGCTACGATTGCTGGTCCTCGTTCCATGAGATTGCGACTAAAGCCCGGGCGTGTCCATGCCCGGTGGCGCCTCTCTCTTCAAATGTGCGGTTGTCTCCACTTGAGCCCTTGCGCGGCGCCCACGCCTAAGCCGATACCGGTACCAAAGCGACAGCAGCGGCCTTGCCGGCCCCACCGTCGACCTGAGAATAACCCAGGGTCGCCATGAGGTCATTGCCGTTACCGCGTTCACGTTGAATAGCCGCCGGTCCCGACTTCGTCATTGCTGTTTCCGGCATCGACGGTCATGTACGAATTTCCATAGGCATGATCGTTACCTGCGCCGGAACTCACAACGCTGTTCTCAAGCAGCTTGCCGCTCACGCTCCGAAAATTCTTCTGATTGCGTAGGTTTCCGCGCCTTCTGGCCGGCCCGCGAGCCCCCAAAGGGCTGCCGTCAGCCCGCCGTAACACGCGATCATCAAGGCGCAGGCGGCGGAGGCTCGCCATAGGTGGGCGAAAATATCCTGTCCCTCGAACTGAAACGGCGAGGCATATCCGAAAAGCGCAAAAGTTAGCGCGAGGCTGGTTAGCGGCCGTATGAACGCGGCCACCTGAGCGATCACGCTTGCGCCCGTCATTTCGCGAACGCTCCAGAGGACGATCGCCAGAACGGCAACAGCCGCGGCGGTCTGAGCCACAAGAGCTCCGTTCACTCCATAGAGGGCGATGCAGACGAGTGTCAGCGGGATCCTGACCGCCATCTCTGCCGCCATCCGGATTGTGAGAAAATGCATCTGGTTAAGCCTGAGCGCGAGCGGCACGAGGGGCAGAAGCGGTATGGCGATGATGTTGATGATCGCCAGCCAGGTCAGGATCGGCGCCGCGGACAGCCATTGAGGACCGAAGACGATAGCGATCAACGGCTCCGCAAGAGCACCCATGATCATGAAGGCCAGCCCTAGGAAAAGCACGTAGCCTCCGACCACCTGGCAGTAGATGGTGCCAAGCTCCTTCTTATCCTCAAAGCGTGCAAAGGTCGCGACCAGCGGCTTCACCAACGGCTGGACGACTGCCTGATGGGGAATGGCGCTGATGTCCGTCGCGACTGTGAACTGGCCGAAGGGAGCAACAGGGATAAAGCGGGGGAGCATAAGGCGCTCGAGCTGCCAGTTCAGTGCCGAGATGAATTGCGTAAGGGTGTTCCATCCGAAGATGCTCGAGAAGAAACGCCACTCAACAAGGGTAAGCCTTGGCGCGACGGGGACGAAGGTGAACGACAGGATGAGACCGGCAAGCGGCGTCGCGATGATCGCGGCAACGATGGCCCAGTGGCTGTGAAAGACGATGGCGACGGTGACCGCGGCGAGAAAGGCGCAACTCTTCGATGCGACGTCGATGGCGCAATCGCGTCTTAAATCGAAATACTGCGCGAAGACGATCATCCTTGGGTTCGCCATCCCCCGCATTGCGGGTGCCAAGCTGAGGATTCCGATGACAGCGGCGAGCTCGGGGTACCCGTAGAACTGCGACAAGGGCCAGGCCAGGATTCCAAGTATCAGGCCGATGACGAGACCACGGATCACGCCAAGCGTGAACGCAGTATCGAACATATCGTCGGTGGGGTTCTGGGTCCGCAGAAGCGCCGCGGCGATTGGAAGGTCGAGAATGGCCTCGATGATGAGGACGGCCGTCATGGCCATCGCGATCAGACCCATGTCCGCGGGCGTCAGGTAGCGGGCCAGAATGACCAGTGTTCCGAGATCGATCAGCTTGGCGCCGAGCTTGCCGGCGATGGCCCATGCCCCCGCAGACGTTGCACGGCTCGACAGCGGCTTCCTTGACCCGCCGACTGGTTTACCGACCTCCTCCAACCGGTCCGCATCGGCGTGCCCGCTATAATGATTGACGCTCATAAACACGATTACCAAGCATGATGTGTATTTCCTGACATCATCGGCCGCCCTCCCGGCGAGCCAACGGACGCTTTTCGCCGAAAAATTTCGGCGCCAAAACGCAATAGCCATACACGCGAAACGCGCATACGCTTCTGCGCTTAAAAGTCAAACCATAAGCAATACTGCAACCATTCAGCGTGCATAGTCGATGCAAATCGCTTGGCGACAGTAAGGAAGATAAACTTACGGGGTGAAGAACATAGTCGTACTCCAACCTGGGCTATCCACCGAAATGATACGCGCGGTGTGCTTGCTTAGAGGTTGCCCAGCGGATCGGCGGCTGGGATAGCCACCCACGAGTGTGGGATCCATGTTCACGGTAATTAATGACATACTTCTCCATTCTTCGCAATACAGAATAAGTATTCTTTCGAAGTTTTGTAGAAATATTTGGTTTAAAGACGTACCTTGTCTTCGCTGTTGGCTTCTTGTCAGAGTGGCGCTGAGGACAACTTCGAGGTCGACCGAATATTTGACTTCCAAGTTCTAATTTTTTCTTTGGGCTTGCATGCCGTTTTTGGGTTGAAATTTTCGAAGATCCGTGGAAGCCTTTCTTGCAGTTCCTGGTTGCGTATGAGAATGGAACGGTGGATTCGCATGTCAAAATTGTCTGTCTACCAGCCTACAACGCTCGCCTCGAATTTGGCGCCGCCGAGATGACCTGCATGAGACGACCGGGAGCTACGGCTTCGTCGCCGGAGACCACCACTGATCCCGAGCAGCGTAGGGGAAAACGATGGCATCGGACCACGACAGCACGATCGCCCTGATGGGCCTTCAGGCCCTGGCTCCCATCATGATCTTCACCTCGCATTGGACGGAGGGGCTATTCAAAGACCCGTTCACGCAGGGCCAATTGAGCATCGATTTCTTTTTCGCCATCGAAGGTTATTTCTGCGGACGGCTCATGGCAGAGGGAGGCCGGGACGCGACGTTCCAGAGCCTGATCTGGGGCCGGCTTACCAGGATATATCCTCTCTACCTTCTCGGAATTCTGATGAGCCTTTCCATCGCGGCAATCCTTGCGGACGTGGGATCGGTCGAATGGCCATGGCCGGTCGTTCAGCAGGCAGTCACGTTCAACCCGTTCTTCCTGCCGACCTTCGTAGATCCGGCCTACGTGTTTCCACTGAACCCGCCGACCTGGGCGATCGCGCTTGAGGTCTATGCTTTCGCTATGCTGTGTCTCTTGCGGAAGTGGCTAAACCTTCATCTGCTCATTCCGCTGGTCTTGTCCGTGGGTCTGCTATGCCTCGCAGTTGCGTTCCTCGCCCGAAATCCGAACATGGGCTACCAACCGCAGTCCTACTGGGGCGGATATCCGAGATGCCTGTTCGGCTTCTTCTACGGCGCCTTGGCTTACCACCTTGTCCAGCGCTGGGGACATAGGCTGCCGCGTCTCAATCCGCTCCTGATGTGGTGCGCCTTCCTCGGCATGATGCTGCTGCCGTCGAAGTATGTCAGCCTTCCGCTGCTGGTCGTCGCGATGCCGATTGTCGTCCTGCTCTCGGCGACGGCGACCAATCCGTCCTGGCTCCGCGGCGTCGCAAAGCAGGCCGGGCGTCTTGCGTATGGCTTATATATGCTGAGCTATCCGGTTCTGATCGCGTTCCGCCATGGGGTTGAAGCGATCGGTCGGCCGCAGTCCGCGCTTGGCCTTCTCTTCTTTTACATCGTCGTCCTCGGCTCGATTGCCGTTGTCTCTCATGTGGCTGTCGCCGCGCTGCGCTCCAAAGGCGAGGCCACGAAGGCCGCAGCATGACGACCGCGTGAACCTGCGCCACGGCCTAAGCCGTGTCCGCTCCGGCATGCGCCAGACTGTCGGGATCATCTTTCACGGCGCGAGATGATGACACGGCGAACGCCGCTCGATCCGATCGAGTCATCGGGAGGGCATCCCTGTTGTCTTCTCAAAGCTCGGTGCGACGAAGCAGGTAATCGAGGCCTCCGACGCGGAACCATTTGTAGGCAAAGCCCTCGAGATAGAGGCAATGTTTGCCGCCCTCGCCCGCCTTGCTGTCGCTCCCATCCGCAATGTCGACCAGAAGGTCTCCGGTATCCTTGACGCCGGGATCGATCTCCACCTCCACAGGCTTCGAGTTGAGGTTGTGAACGACAAGGACGGAATTGTTGCGCCAGTCGTAGCGAATTGCCAGGACACCCTTCTGGTCAACCTCGACGCAAGTGTACGCGCCCCAGCCAATTTCAGGAGCTTCCTTGCGCATCCTGATCAGCCGCTCCATCCAGTTCAACATGGACTCCGGGCTCTTTCGTTGATCCGCCACGTTGATGTGCTCGTAGCCATAGGGTCCGCCCGATATCACCGGCAGCACCGGCTTCCCGCTTTTCGTGAATCCCGCCTGGGGCTCGGTCGACCACTGCATCGGAGTGCGCGCGCAGTTGCGCTCCGGCAGCGATAAATCGTCGCCCATGCCGATCTCGTCGCCATAGCGTAGC